>NZ_CP042240.1 GCF_007833275.1 Salarchaeum sp. JOR-1
ACAGGAGTTCCGTCTTCCTCAATATAGCTACCAGTCCCATCTTTGATCCGGATCTTGCCTTCGACAAATCTGGCCTTGTTGAAATCCTCAACTAGTGATAGGTTTCAGAAGTCGTGCTGAATACAGAGCGTGTATTGCTCAGTCGCCGACACATCCCTCTTTTCGGATGATGGGATTCCGCAGTAGATTTTTTCAGCCAGGCTTGGTAACGGCCTCATATGGAGGTACCAGTAAACCGACTTGGAGTACTCGGTATCCTCGGAGTTATCGGCGTATGGGCCAATGAACCTGCGCTCTATGCGCTGTTCGCGCTGTTCGCACTGTTCGCCAGTAACCAGACAATCACACTCCCACCCGGAGGCGAACGTTCCTCCGAAGAGATCTAATTTTCGCTCATCAAATATGAAACAGAGGTTTCCTGTACTGACTCGGAAGTGACCAGCGAATCTCGGTCTCGCGTTGCTCACTACTGGCTGTGCAGTGACCGGCGAAATAGAACCACTCTCAAGAGATTTTCATAATTGTCGTGCAAGACTTACGCTCTGTATTCAGCACGACTTCTGAAACCTATCACTAGTTGAGGATTTCAACAAGCCGGTTCAGTCATTATTCGACGGAGATCTGAATGCGCCTCCGCCCCTCGGCGGGCGCAAAAAACTTAACCAATAGAGTGGACGGGATCGATCACTCTGTTGGTTAACTGAGTGAGGACGAGGATTCGATCTCGAGCACGTCGATGAGCTCTTCTGCTGTGGAACTGATCCGTCCGAGGCGCTCGCGAACGACCTCGGGATCGTCCGACTCCCACACAGCGAGGTAGAACGCCGACCCGCTGGTGTCCAACCCACAGTAGCGCCCGACGACGTTCGCGACGGCTTCGGCCTCACCGAGTGCCCAGTAGTTGTCCCTTGTGTCGGACGAGCCCTCGGTCTTCGGGGCGTGAAAGGACGACGCTGATGCTCCCCGCTTTGACGTCAGTTGCGTCGCGAATCTCGCTCTGCGTGAACGCCTGGTCGGGATGCGCAGCGAGGAATCGCATCACGCGGTCTGCGTTCGTCTCTCCGGAGTGCTGGAGGCGGCCCTCGGGGGAGGATTCGAAGGTCTCGATGTCGATGGGCATATGTATTTCTTTCTCGGCGAGTGTATTAGATGTATTGACGTATTTCAACGTGATGGTGCCTGCGGCCATCGGGTGAGAAGCCAACTACTGCTTGACAAGATGCTCTTTAAGGTCGCGCGTCCAGTACGTCGCGAGCCCGTCCGGACTACAGCGAGTGCAGAGCTGCAACGCGCCTTCCAGATACCCCAGTTCGACCCCGTTACTGAGGATTCCCCCTCATCCTGCTTATTGCCACTCACTGGAAACCTACCCCAAGACCCGCGAACACACCACGTAAAACACGACTATGCCCTCTACACACCGCAGCGACGGCGGCCACACAGTCTACCACCAACTCCTTAGCACCATCATCGACAGCAGTTTCTGGTACTATCCGCATCCCCAGAATTTAGACGACCGAATCACGACTGCCATCACAACCGGTGACCCCGCGATCCGCCTCATGCATCCTACCACCTCTGCAACCCTTGAAGTAGAATACACCCCCACCACCGACACCTTCGCGACACTCGCGCTGAACGCCGCCCTTGACCCGACACTCGAATCCAAGGACGCCTACTTCGCCGGGTCTCTCGCCCTCACGCACAAACTTATCGGCGCCTCCCACCAAACACCCCACCTCACACCCCACGCCGATCCCATCTACGTACTCACCGCCCCCCTCTCCCCACAAACAACCACCGACGAACTCACCCGGATCCTCTCCGCAATCACAACCACCAGCCATGCGATCGACGCCCTCCACACCAACATCTGCAGCCCCCTCAAACAGTACGTCCACCCTGTCTGCACATCCATCCCACCCAAACCACGCGACACCTAACCACTGGTATCCGCAAAGACCCGGCGGGAATCAGTCACACACCGTTTTCTCCCGAACCTCCGGGTGTTGCCAGTGACTGGCAACTCTACACTGGATTCACTCATTACCCTGTGCAATCAACAGTTGCAGTCATGACCCAGCAAAACTGGAATTGGGAAGACATCGAAACGATCGGTCGGGGACTCCCCGACTACAACGAACAACTCGTCCAGGATCCCGCGATGCTCGACGACCCCATGATCGAGGACGCGGGCTACGACGACGACTCCCTCCTGGACGACTACTAACCCCTCGCTTTTTCACACCCCAAAGGGCCACTTTCTGATGGGCGCGGTGTTCTTTATGGACTCTTAGCCGTACAGAACGTCAACTAACGGCCAACTATACGCCTCGCCACAACAAAAACCGTCGTGGGGAGAAATGAGTTCGTGTCCCCTACATCTTTGTAGGATAGCCTGAAAGGCCTCAATCATGCCGTCACGGTATTACGGGGGAGAAACGACCAAAGAACTCCCCGTTAGTCAAGACGATGCCCGTGACAGACTCACTCGCGAAATCACGCTCACTGACATCACGACTGACGACGATTCTACGACCGGGACGTACACCGTTGGTCCGCTCACATTCTTCTACGACTGGACGCTTGAACCAGCTTCCGACGGAACCCTGGTTCGTGAACGCTGGCAGTTCAACACTTGGACGCTCCTTGGATTCTGCAGCCTCTTCCTCCTCCCACTCATACTCGGCCTGCTCTTTCTGACCCTGACAACAGTCGGAATATACACTCCTTCCTCAGCCCTCTCCCCTGGGAGGATTCAGGGCACTTCCCCGACGGGCCTTCCCATCATCGCGTATTATGCGGGTGGCGCGGTCTGTTTCGCACTCATCACCGTCGTCTTCCTCTTTTTCTACCGGGTTAGCAACGCGCCCTCCCCCATCACCAACCTAAAACACGAAGACGCAGACACACCGCGAACCACCGCCTCCACCGCCACCGGCATCAGCATCCTTCTCGCAGCCATCTACGCCCCACTCACAACCCCCTTCATCATCCTCGCCACACTCGAGGGCCCAAGCATCATATTCGAGTACGGGACACTCCTCGGCACACTCTACATTCTCTCCAGTCTTGCTGCCCTCGCCCTCCTCCTCTTCCTCGCCAGAACAAACGCGCTCCACCGTCTGGAATTCACGCACAATCACCTCGACCTCTTCTTCGACACCGACGCTGAACGCGACGATCTCGTCACTCCCTACCGATCCGTCGACGCCACCTACACAGTTACCGACACCAACGACCTTCTCACCCGCGTCGCTGACGCAGCAGACTCACTCGACCTCAACATCGAACCCTCCCCAACCATCGACGAAGACAACCGCATACTCGGTGAAGGCGTACTCTCCCGATTCGGACTTCGCGCACGCTACGAATGGCGCGCCGAACCAATCGGCTGGTCGGCTGGCGACGTCCGCCAATTCACCGTCAGCGAAACCGTCTATATCGCCCGCGACTACCGCTATTTCTTCTGGCTATTCGGGATGCTCGGCGCTTACACACTCCTTCTCTACACGGGTAGCATCCCCGGTCTCAGCTCGTTCGCCGTGCTCTTCGCGCCCAGTCTGTTACTCCCTCTCCTCGCACTCGCACTCTTCGCTCCACTCCCCGCACTCATCTTCCCCCGCGGACTTGACGAGACAGACACCCATCTCACCATCGCCGAATCGCGCTTTCTCCCCGCCCCACTCCTCACCATCCTCTACGGACTGTTAACCCTCGGGCTCGCCGCCGTCTACCTCAACACCCACTACGTCGTAAACGCGCTCGCAATCCTGCTTGTCGTAGCGAGCCTCATCGCAGCCACCTACTACGAGACACTGACATCCTGGTTCGTCAGTGGGATTCCGAGCCTCCAACTCCCCGCAACAATTGAAATCCACGCAACAATCGGTATCGTATCGGCGATGCCCGCCATGTTCCTCCTCGCTGGATTCTTCAATTCTGACCCTGCTGCATACCGTCTTGCCGGCGTGCTCTCCCTCGCAGTCACGTGCGTTGCAGCGTACACGTGTCGGCGTGAGCGGCACCTCGCCATGTCCCGCTTCCGGGACACACTCACAGACCCCCCAACATCCCCTGTCTTCCGCGCAGGCGTCTACCTCTTAAGCATCACCGTCGCGGCACTGGGAATCGGCTTACCATTGCTCGCGGCACGCTACGTCTCACAACGACCGGGCGTCAACCTCCCCACCACGCTTCTCGTCGCATCCGGCGCCCTCTACCTCCTCGCCGGCCTTCTCTACCAAGTCACCTCCGGGATCTGGGGGATCACAACGCTCTTCACCGTCAGCCGCCCCACCACACCCGACGCAATCGATCTTCCCGCTGATGTCGCGGACGCACAACTCCGGCTGTATCCCGGCAATGTGAACGCGTTCTTCGCAACATCCACGGGCCGCACCGGCTATATCTTCATCCCAGAAATCGCAGTCGAAGAACTCCCTGCCGACCAACTGGCCGCGCTCATTGCCCACGAAGACGCACACGCGTCCAAGTATACGGACGGCTGGCTCAGCTTCTACGCCCCCCTCCTCGCCAGTCTCTGCCTCGTCGGCCGGAACGTCCTCTTCACAGCTCTGAACTACTCCGGCCGAGAACTGCGTGCCGACCGCTACGCAGCTACCAAAACAAGCCCCGACACATTCACCACCGCCTTTCAGAAAATCCGCCAGCTCCGGCTGAATGACCGCCTTTCTGATGACGCCCGTGCGGAGCGCGAACGAAATACTCGCCGTGCAGCGGCCGCACTCACTCCACTTCTCCCAGACACAACTTCCCCACCCTCCGTTGGTTCGTGGTTCGAACTCCTCTACGGCGACTACCACATGGGAAAAGCACATCCAGCACCCGACGAACGCCTCACCCGCCTCCAAGAAGACGATACCAGTGGGGATGATGACCTGAGTCGTTAGCTGTCCAACCGCGGCACTGGGTACGCGTCGTCGAACTCTTCGCCGTTTGAACTCATGATGTGTTCGAGTTGGCTTCGACGAATCAAGTAACACGACTTCGTCGCTGTCGGTGTGTCCTCAAGGAACTCTTCTGCAGTGACGAAATGCTTGACTTCTCCCGGTTCAACACGTGCGCGCTCGGGAACGTGATCGGAGACTGCGGCGTTTCCACCAGCAGACTCCGCAAAGAACATGGAGGGGATTGTCATCCGATAGCCGTCTTCTGGCCCCCGTGAGACGATCTCCCGTTGCGTTTTGAACCGGTCATCTTGCGCCACACCGTCTTGAACGACTGGTGGGTCATTCGTCAACTCGGAATCAGAGAGAATCAACCACCCCTTCTCACCATCAAAACTCCAGTGCCCCGTCACCTTCTCATCCGACGTCTCCAGATCGGCCGGCGGCTGGTCAAGAATCCCCAGCTCGAACACTCGTTGCGGGATCACGATCCGACCGACATTATCCCGCGTCACCGTATTCTTCCCGAGGTACTTCCACGTCCGCGTCGTGCCCCAACTCATCCCTTGAGTTACTCCCACCAACCCCCATCAATATTGGGGGGCTTGCCACACCCGGGTATCGATTCCACCTGATGGCAACTCCACGGCGGATGCTTTTCACTCCCCCCGATAGGTCAAAACGCGATGTGCGACCCACTCACTCCCCACGACCGTGCCACCCCCCTCACGAACAGCACACCCAGCCCGACCCCGAACACCCCCGAGTAAACCACGCTCCCAACACAATGCCCGACACCCTCACCCTCACGATCGCTGCCGCGCTCATCAACCTCCTCGCCGGCGCCGCACTCGTCTGGATCGCCTACAGCGGCCTGGAACGCTCGCCCACGCGCGCCATCATCACCACCAGCGTCTTCGCAGCTGCTATCATCACCGGCAACTGGTTCACCGGCAACGCCATCACCTTCCAGACCTGGACGCAATTCGAAGTCACCACCATCGCCGCGATTATCGGCGCCGCAACCGGGATCAGCGCGGCCCTCCTCACGTGGGAACCCGCACCCGCTCCGAGCACTCCGCCGGTTGAAGCCGAACAGGCCGCACTGGACGACATGATGCAGAACCGGCACAAAATCCAGGATGCCGGAGGTGACGACTAATGCCACAGCGTCGCGCCTGGGTCGGCACGCTGATCCGGCGTCTCAAACGCTCCGGGAACCCCGAAGCAAAACTCGACGAAATGGTAGAACCCAACGCTGACGTCCTCGGCCTCGGCGTCTCCACAACCGAGCTCACCAACGCGGTCACCGCAATGCGGGACGACCTCCGGTCGCTCAGCCGGGACATCCGCAAGCACCTCGAGCGCTACCAAGAGTACTTGCAGGCCGCCGAACAGACCGACGGCATCGACGCAACGGACTACAAAATGGACGCCCAGGCCGAACTGGAGGACGCCCAAGAAAAACGCACTGAGTACGACGCCCTCGCCAAGAAATACCAGGTGCTTCGGCGCGCCCTGAAGAAATGGGAGCGCGTTCAGCGCCGGAAACAGCGCCAGCGCGAATACGAAGTCGACCTCACCCAGATCGACATCGATGCAGCCCGCCGTAAAATCGAGGAACTCGAAGAGGAAGGCCAGATAGAGCAGCAAAACGCCGACCGGCTCCGCCGCCAGCTCGACATGCTCGGCACCACCGCCGAACCCGATCTCGGCGACGTGAACAAAGACCTCGCAGAACTCGAGAAAGACCGCCTCTCCAGCAAACGCGACGACGACTGGGATCTCGACACCGTCAGTGACACCGACGACACCACTGACATCGAAGATACGTCCGACCCGCTGACCATGGAAGACCTCCAAGACCTCTAACGACCCCCACTTCCCTACCACTCCCTCCTCGAGTACAGCACGCTCACCACTTTCTTTCCGTAGCAAATCATGTCCACTGACACCCAGAACACCAACACGAACCCCGCGGACGATGACGGGTCGCTCGCAGACACCGCGACCACAATCGAAACCCAGATCGACCAAATTGAGGATGTCGAACAGAGCTCGGATCTCGAGGCAACGATCCAGTTCTACGAATCCCTGAAACAAAACCTCATCACGATCAAAGACACGGAGGTCGCCACCCCGCACACGGACTCCCGACTCGAATACGTCCGCGACCGCCTAGACGACCTCTACGACGTTCGTGAAACCGCGCTCAACACCGATACCGACACGGAGGACGACTCCGAGCCATCCAACTCGGACGAGAGCTCCGAGAATGACCCGAGCCCCCAAACCAACTCAAACACCACGGACGACTCCGCGGACAGTGACACGTCCGGGACGTTCGCGCCGGAAACACCCGAGATAGATTTCTCCGATTACATCGGCCGCGACGACCTCAAAGAGGATCTTCAGGCACGTGTCCTTGGTCCCTACCGAGACGCCGACCGCATCGAAGAACTTGGCCTTGAGACAACGTCCGGCGTGTTGCTTTACGGCCCGCCGGGAACCGGAAAGAGCTACGTCGCCCGCGCCCTCGGCGGCGAGGGAGATCTCTCTTACATCGAAGTCAAGATTCCCGACATCAAGGATCGGTACGTCGGCGGCTCAGAAGAAAACATCCAGGAACTCTTCGCTACCGCACGGGAACACGCTCCCTGTATTATCTGCATGGATGAAGTCGACGCTCTCGCTACCAGCCGCGGCGCCGACAACAACTCCACCGGCAAAGACGACATGATCAACACATTCCTTGATGAATTTGAGAAATCCCCCCGCGGCGTCCTCGTGATCGGCACTACCAATCGCCGTGACCGCGTTGATGAAGCGTTCGAGCGCGGTGACCGCTTCGAAACCTCGTTCGAAGTCGGGCTCCCCGAACGCGACGATCGAATCAAACTCCTCAAACACTTCCTCACAACGCCAGTCGATCGTCCACGGAATCCTGGTCTCCGGATCGACATCCTCGCGAACAAAACAGACGGATACAGTACGAGCAATATCGAACAGCTCGTTAATGAAGCCGCCTGGGATGTCTATCTCAACGACCAGGATCGGCTCTCGATGGAGAACTTTGAGGCTGCGTTTGACGCTATCAGTCCCGTTGAGTATTCGAGACCGGGCCGAGACTGATCGACCTTGGGTCTAAGGTATGTTTTGTCCCAACTACTTAGATCAATACGTAATATCCCCGATTAAATGACTGGGGGGTTATAGGTTCGGCCGGTAGTCTAACCAGATGGACGCTCTCCCGAAATCGCGGTCACTCCGGTTAGTTGAGCAAGTGATACACTTAGCTCGGCGAGTCGACGTTTGGGGAACTCCGAGAGGAGGCGTCGACGTATGGCCTCGAAGACGAAATCGACGCCTTGCTGCGCTACCTCGAGACGCACGGCGAAGTCGACGACGAGCGACTTCGTACCGGTTCCCGGACGCAGACTGTACCTCGTAGCGGCCCCCTTTCGAGAGGAGCGAGACGTCCCTCGCTTCGGCCACAGCATGCTTCGTGCGGGGCTCAAGATCGTCCTCCGACTGTGCGTTCTCGTCGACGACCAGCCAGTCGCGAACGTCGCCCGTTCGGCCACTATCCGGCGCGACAGCTTGGACCTCGACTTCGCGTTTCGCCCGCTCGGTATCGTCGTCGACGCCGGCGACGAGGTCGTCGATCCACTGTTCGATAGTGCTGTGCATCTCGTCGGATCGCGTGTCGGTCGCCTCGAAGGAGACCGACGAATCACTGGTCGTAGCCATTGTGTTCACTGAATCAAGGTTACGGCGACTGCGTCTGTGCAGACCGCGCCGCGCCCCTCAGGGGCGTTCAAAAAAAACATCGCAGAGTTCGAGCGAACGGCAACCGTTGCCGGTCGAGAACTGTCGCTACCGGAACCGTTGGAGACCCAGGTATCCGACCGCTCCTACGACGAAGGCGACCCCGACGTTGGTCACGAGACCGATGACACCGACTCCAATCGTAACTGCCAGCTGATCCGATTTGAGTCCTGTTCGCCCGAGTTCGACGGCGATCAGGGCGAGGATCACGCCGAGCATCGACAGGGGGAACGCGGCAACGATCCCGACGGCGACCACGGCGGCGATCGCATAGATCGCCCCCAGAATGAGATTCGACCCTGCGGTGCGTGCGCCGAAGGCGTACTTTCCAGCGACGCCGCCGCTTCCATGACACATCGGCATCGCCCCGAGCGGAATCGCAACGAGATTCATCACGCCCATACTGGATGCGAGTTCGTCAGCTGAAACGTCTGCATCGTAGAAATCGGAGAGGAGCAATGAGGTCGCGACGGCCGCGTTCCCAACCGTCATTGCGAGCTGTGCGAGCGTCCCTTCTACGGCTGTGATCGAAACTGCTTGGACATCTGGAAGGCCGATTGCAATGGTCGGATAGACTGGTGCAGGGAGCCCTGTCTGCGCGACGGTGATACCAACACCGACGCAGAGGACAACGAGTGCGCTCGCACGAGGATACCCGGCGAGAATGACGACACCGGCGATGGCGACGGCGACGAGGGCGAGCGGAATACTGTTGAGACCGAGTTGAACGCCTGTCTCGAGGAGGATGAGCGCGACCGCGACCTGGACACCGCGAATCACGGGCTGGCCGATGTACTGGGTGAGCCGGCCGAGCGTTCCGGTCGATCCGACGACGAGCAGAATTCCGCCAGCGAGAAGACCGGCAACTGCAAGTTCGCCGGCAGTAAGCGATCCGGCGATCACCAGCGCAGCGAGAGCCTTCATCGGTTCAACGGACATCGGCAGGCCGTAGTGGAGTCCCCACACGACCTGGAATACCGCGAACCCGAGGAGAAGATGGGTGAGTGAGAGATCGGTCAGCGCACCGATAGCGACAACGATCGGGAACACAGTAACTGAATCCCCTAACGCGCCAGTAAACTCACTGACCGAAAAATCGATAGCGGGTGTCTGTTCGTAATCGCTCGAATGAGCCACTATGAGGTGGTGCGGCCTCGATAGTCATGAATCCACGCAGTAACGAGATTCGATACCCCGTCTCTCTCCGATAACCAAAACCAATTACGTTCCCGGTTTGCTCTCTCCGGCTGTGTTGACTCGCTGTAAGGCGTACAGACTCACTGTTTCACGGAGCGTTTGATGTTGTAGACGACACACATCAGCGGGAGTTCTCGAAACTCGCGAACCACGAACGCGCTCGCACGGCGAAGCCGAGGAGCGCTTCACAGCCGAGTTCACGGTCTCGGTCATTGAGCTCTGATTGTAGCGTTCGTCGTCGATTCGGGCGTTGTGTGCGTGGTCGTACGGTGCGAAGATGCGGTGTTTGATCAGCGGGCGAATCCCGAGGTTGCGAAGGAATTCGCGCAACGCTTGCTTGTCATAGCCCTTGTCTGCGGCGAGAGACCGCAGATCGCCCGCATTTCGGCGGGTGATCTGCTCAGCGAGGTCAGCGTCGCTTCCTTCACGGTTCGTTGAGCAGTGAACATCACGGGCGGCTTGAGAGTCTGTATCGGCTAGCTTCGCGACTTTCAGCTTCTGAACGCGGTGACTCGCTCGATTGCAGTAGTGACGGCTCGCAGCAGACTGTTCGTAGTAGGTCGCGTCGATTCCTCGTCGTAGTAGGCGGCAGCGATCTCCTGGGTGAGTGCGTCGTCGTGAGCGGCGTCTTGGAGGTACTCCCGAAGCGCGGTCACGAGGATATCTGTTCGGTCTTCGCCGAGGACTGCGGCCAGGGCGTCGGCCCGGTCGATGAGCCGATCGGGGGCCCGAAACTGCACGCGCTTCTTATCGGTGCCCATGATGTGTACATTGTGAGCCTCAGTCGGCCACGAGATGCTCCTCGAGAGCACGTGTCAGTACGTTGCGATCCCCTCGGGTACAGTGCTCGCACAGTTGCAACGGGTCTTCCAGATGCCCGAGTTCCACGCAGAACCGAGTGAGTCGGGCGGGATCGGAGATCTCACTGGAAGCCGGCGCGGTGCGCCGGCGACGCTGCAAGCGCGTCGACGAGTACCCGTCGCAGGCGTAGTGATCGCGCTCGTCGGGATCCGGCCCCGACTGAATTTATCTACTGGCAGAGCGAACGTGGCGACAGAGGTGTGAAAGATATGAGTTCAGTTCTGATCCTCTACGGGACGGGTGAAGGCCAAACAGCGAAGATCGCAGAGCGGATCGCGACCACGATTAGCGAGCGAGGTCATGAAACAAACGCGGTCGACGTACAGGACCGACCAGAACCGTTCCTTTTGGACGAGTATGATGCCGTACTCGTGGGCGCGTCGATCCACGTCGGCAAACAGCAGGATGCGGTTCGCGACTTCGTCACCGAGAATCGAGACACTCTGGCAGGGATGCCGTCCGCCTTCTTCCAGGTCTCGCTGTCCTCAGCGAGTGCGGAGAAGCAGGGAGAAGCTGCCGGATACGTCGAATCATTCATCACGGAAACCGGGTGGCATCCAGACCGAATCGGGCAGTTCGGTGGCGCGCTTCGGTTTTCAGAGTATGGATTCCTCAAGCGTCTCATGATGAAACAGATCGCAAAGGATCTGCTTAACGATGTGGAGAGGACAAACGGTGACGTTGAATTCACCGACTGGGATGCAGTCGACGCATTTGCAGCGGATGTCGCGGCATTCGTCGAAGGCCGTCTCGGTGTCACTCCGGACAGTACGGAAAATCCAGCGACATGACCGCCACACCCACCCCCCAACGACTCCCACGCCCGTATGTGGTGTCGTCGATACTCATTATTGTGCTTTCGGTTATCGCGACCGGTATTGGGCTGTTTGTCCCGGAGTTCTACCGGGACGCTGAGGTCCTACTCCCACAGCTGTACGGACAGGACCTACTAACCCTCCTCGTCGCTGTCCCCACGCTTTCCGTGGCGCTATATTATGCCCACAGCGGATCACTCCGTGGCTATGTCGTCTGGCTTGGAATCACCGGCTATCTCCTGTACACGTACGCCTCGTATGCGTTCCTCACCGCATTCAACGAACTCTATCTCGTCTACGTTGCGCTGTTCGGGCTGACGCTGTTCACGCTCATCGGCGGCATCGTTCGCCTCGACCCAACCGTTCTGAAAGAGGCGTTCAATGATCACCCGGTTCGTGGCTACGTGGCGTTTCAGCTTCTCGTCGCCGGCCTCCTGGCGCTACTGTGGCTTGGCGAAGTCGGTCCGGCGAGTCTCGCGGGAACCAGACCTCCGAGCATCGCCGAGACGACGCTTCCGGTTCCCGTCATCCAATCACTCGATCTCGGCGTTGTCGTTCCATCGTTCGCCCTCTCGGCGGCATTCCTCTGGAAGCAACGAGCGTGGGGATACGTCTTCACCGGCGTCCTCCTCGTGAAGGGGATCACCCTCGGCCTCGCGGTCCTCGCCATGATTGTATTCATGGTTCAGAACGGCCAATCCGTCCCGCTCCCCCAGATCGTGTTGTTCGCTCTTCTGAGTCTCAGTGGCCTCTCCCTTGTGGCCCGTTTCATTCGAACCATCCCCTCTACTGCCTCTACAACCCATCCTCGAACCAGAGATAGTACACAAACAGACTGACCAGGGACTACTCCACGCGGTGACTCCACGCTGCTGGATGCTATCCAGACCCACAATAGTATTATATTTGATATGAGTGTGCTTTTTGTATGGTTTCCTCAAAGCAACTTCTCATTATCGGGGCCGCCCTCCTCGTCGTTCTCGTACCCCTCGCAGCCGTCGGCTTTTTCTTCTTCCCACCGGATTTCGCGTACTCCCATGGCCGCAACTCGATGGCCATCTCCACGCCGGAATGGGGCGATACGACGGTCTATCTCGGTGAGGATCCACAATCCTGGAAGCGGGAACGACGACAGTGACACCACCGTTATCGTTGTCCTGAGGTTTGGCATCGTATGTCCCTAACTGAGCATACCTCCTCCTTCACAAAGCGGTTTGGCGTGATGCTGTTAGCCGGTATGCCTGGAATCCTCGCTCTCAGTGGGTACATCTATCTCACGACACCGCCGACCACCCTCCCACCTGGTCTATCGCTTCCGCTATTCACTGTGTCTGCCGCGGTCAACTCACTTCTTCTGCTCGCCGTTGCGTGTCTAGTCAGGACGTACACTGCTCCGCGAGTAGGGCTGCCATCGTACATTCTCGACTGGGCGAGGACAGGCGACGACGTCTGGCGACGCCTCCGGCCCGAGGTTCGACCTGCCATGGTTCTCGGCGTCATCGGGGGCCTACTGATACTGCTCCTTGATGTCGCGCTGGCGCCGTTCGTCGCTCAGGACGTGCCTCAGTCCGCAATCGGAGCGACCGATAGGACTGTGATGAATGTCCTCGCGTATGCACCCGTCAGATTCCTCTACGGGGGCATCACGGAGGAGCTACTGCTCCGCTACGGCCGCCTGTCAGCGCTCGCATTCATCGGTTGGATACTCACCGGCCGTCAGTCGGGCGGCCTCGGATCGGGAGTCATGTGGACCGCGATCGTAATCTCTGCAGTGCTATTCGGGATCGGCCATCTCCCGGCGCTTGCACAGTCCGTCACCCTAACCCCGGTACTCGTCGCCCGGACGATTCTCCTGAACGCGATTGCAGGCGTCCTCTTCGGGTGGCTGTACTGGCAGCGGAGCCTCGAAGCGGCGATGGTATCCCATGCCGCCTTCCACGTCCCCTTGGTAGCACTCTCGCTCGTCCAAGTCGCGCTGCTCTGACTGTAGATCACTGTGGCACCAATTTATGAGGGGAGCATTCCCACGACATATCAAGAACGTCGGAATGGAGCTGAAAACACACATCCGAGAACAGCGGTGGACGACGGTAGCCGGCTACGGCCTCTTCGTCGCGCTGATGGTCGCCGGCTACTACTATAATATCACGTTCGTCCAACTCGGACTCATCGACCTCGGCACATGCCTCGTCGGACTGTCCGAGACGGCAGTTTCGATGTGGATGGCGGCGCTCGCGCTCTGCACGCTCGTCGTCGCCGTCGCGACCGGTGTGACAATGGACCGCCGCGGGTGGAGCACGGACCTCCGCACGAAGCTCCGGCTCCTGCTCGGCGTTGTCTGCGTCCAGTTCGCGCTCACGCTCGTCGCACCGATGATCCGAACCGTGCCCGCCTTCGGCGCGTGGATTATCATGGCGTCGATCGGGCTCGGGGTCGGCTTCCCGGTCTCGTTCTCGCTCGCGATCGACCTCGTTCCCGTCCCGGACCGGGGCTACGTCGCCGCGGCGATCACGGCCATCGCGTACTTCCTGGCGAACGCGATTCCGCTCTCCTGGTCGGTCGACGTCTTCAGCAATCTGATGGTCGCCGTGATGGCGCCGGGCCTCCTCGTGCTGGCCGTCCTGTCGTTCGTCCGCGTCGATCAACTCGACGCGATACTCGACACCCTCGGGACCCAACACGAGACGTATGGCACCGGACGGTTCTGTCACGAGGAGCCGGTTCGGACGCGAAGTCTGGCCTTCGTCGTCCCAGTCGTCCTGATGTTCGGCGTGTTCTTCATCGACAGCCTCGGGTTCCTCCGCATCATCGACACGCCGTCGCTTCTCCTGAGCTCCTGGCAGTCGCCCGCGCTCTCGACGCGCCTGTTCATCGCCGTCGCACACGTCGTCGGCGCGGTGATGGCCGGCGTTATCTACGCGAACTACTCGCTCTCACGCATCTTCCTCTGGACGTTCGCACTGTTCGCTCTGACGCACGTGATGTACACGTCCGACCTCCGGTTCGCTGCAGTGTTCCCCACAATCGCAAGCGACGGCACGTCCATCCTGAACCCCGCCCTGTACGCGATCGCCGTGAGCTTCTACACGACGCTGAACTTCGCGCTCTGGCCCGACCTCTCGACGCCCGAGACGATCGGCACGCACGCCGCGATCGGTATCGGCGTCGCCGGCTGGCTCGCCACGTTCTCCAGCACCGCGCTCGCGCTCTACTTCCAGGCAGTCGACCTCACACTCCTCTCGCACCTGAACGTCGTGCAGGCACTCTCCCTGCTCCTCCTGTTCGGGCTCGCAGTCGGCCTGTACGCCAGACGGATGGTCGTCCTCGCTCGCGAAAACGGAGGTGCGAGTACATGAGTCCCACGGAGGCCATCCCACTCCTCATCGTCGTCCTCCTCGTGATCTCCATCGGGGGCGGTGACGTCGGAGAAATGTCCGTGACCTTCCAGGGCGACAATACCGTCGACTCACTCCCAGACGTCCACGTCGTCGCCGGCGGGATCACCACAGTCCCTGAAAACGTGACTGTCGACGGTGACATCTACGTGATCGGTGGAACCACGGTCATCGACGGAACAGTCGACGGCGACGTCACGGTTCTCAACGGGAATCTCTCGGTACTCGACGGTGCAACCGTGACCGGGACTCTCCAGACGTATTCGGGCTCCACCGCGGTCAGCGATGACGCGTCAGTCGGGCATATGTCACAGTTCGAAGCCCTCACTCCGTCGAGTTCGCCCGCACAGCGGGTCGGGGGGTTTCTCCTGCAGTTTCTCGTCCTCGGCGCGTTCGGGTGGTGGCTCGTCGAGCGACACCCCCGCCTCCTTGAGAACGTCGGCGCGGCTATCACCGACCACGCCCTCATCAGCGGTGTCGTCGGCAGTCTCGGTGCGACGACGCTCCTCGTCCTCTTCGTCTACATGGCGTTCACGCTCATCCTGCTCCCGGTGGCCATCATCGGTCTCTTTGCCGAGTTCCTGGTCATCCTCTACGGTCAGGTCGTGTTCGGCTACCTCATCGGGACGTACCTGCCAGTCGAGCGCGATGGCGTCGCAACGGTCGCGGGAATCGTCACGTTGCTGCTCGTCCTCGAGCTCCTCGGAGTCATCCCGTACCTCGGCGGGATCGTACAACTGACCGTCGCTGTCGTCGGGTTCGGCGCCGTCCTGAACACGTACTTTGGCCTCCAACGATTCGAGCCTGTCACCATTCCGGAGGGGACGTAACTATGTATTCAAGACCCGACGATCCGAGTCCCCGAATCGAGGTACCCAGACGGTGGTGACCTCGCTTCACATGGGCTGGCGGCACGTCCTGTTCGCGAACTGGCCAGTCGACCCTGGCCTGCTCGACGCGCATCTTCCGTCGACACTCTCGGTCGATACGTACGCCGGCGATGCGTGGCTCTCGACCGTGCCGCTCACCCGATTGATAGGGTAGTGGTCACTGGCGTTCGTACACTCGCAGCCGAGTGAACCGCGAAAGCCATAATCGATGGATTCCTCCAGTGAGCCGGCGAGATAGTTTATAATCCGACTATCTAACCCACATATGTATGTTAAATCTAACTAACAAGGCCGCGATCGTCACGGGGGTTCGACCGGCATCGGGAAGGCAACCCGCAAAGTTCCTCGACGCCCCAACCAGCACCGCGCGCTTTCCCGCCGGCGTTGAGGGCACATGCGTTTTAGCCCGGCAGTCCGCCCGCTACTGCAGGCAGGCAGTCCGGACTGATCGGTCGCGAGCGATGCGGAGGGCGGAACGCGGCGAGCGGTGCGGGCCGTTTGAGAGAGATCTGGGTGGCCGCAGTCGCCACATCTCCAGTGATAGTTCTCGATATGCGGAAAATGAGTCGCTTCTGATGGAACGAAGCCCGAGGGTTAGTTTCTAGAATCTAGAAGCGACCACACACAGACTAGCACGAGCACGATCAAGCCGCCCGTGAAGAACAGGAGGCCTGGCGACATACAGAAGCCGTCCGTACTGAACGGCATCCACCAGGCAGAGGACGGTGCTTGGTCAACTTGATACGGATTTGCCTGGGCCTGTACGAGTCGCTCTACAATACTACTGCCAACCGCCAATACGCCAACCGCGCCAATCAGCCGCGTAAGCGTTTCTCGAAGAGACGACTTCGTATTCTCTTCCCCAGCGAGGACGACGATGGACTCGTTTGTAGGCGCATAGACCTTCATCTCGTTGCCTTGCTCTGAGTACCACGTATCGGCGACCTCTATCAGGTTCGCTTCTTGTAACTTATCTAGATGGTATTTTGCATTCTGGAGTGAGGTATCCACTTCGTCAGCAACTTCAGACGCCGTCCCCGACTGATTGTAGATCGTGGTCAAGACCTGTCGTGTCGTATCCGCTGCGAGAGCCTCAAAAATATCTCCCGCACCCTGGTCGTCGATGTCGACGATCGCTGTCCCGTCGCCGGGTTCCGGACGTGAGGTTGATTGAAATGAGAGGAGACGTTTCACGGGTTCTACGAAAGCCAAAGACCCACGCGTACAATAGTATTGTCAGTGGTAAAACCGCTCTTTTAGCTCTCTCAGGGTCTTTCCTTCCGTAGTCCCTTGTCGCAACTGGATATGCGCCGCAGACAGGCCCTCGCTGCACTTGGCACAAGTATCGTTCCCGTCACAGGGTGTCTCAGTACTGCCCCACCCAGTGATGCAGCCGAGACGACGCCGACGTCGGAGTCATCCACCGGTGAGTTCCCCACCGTTTCGGTTCGCTCCGACTACGAGCAGCCATCGGATGCAACTGTGGTCGTAGACGCGATTCGACAGTTCACCTCAACGCAACCGGCGAAAATCAAAATCTCGTACACGAATACGGCTGCGACTCAGAGAACTGTTGACTTCCAAGCATCGCCACCGTTCTCAGACTACCTGTCGCCGGGCCCGAACGCTCCCCGTCTCGCGATCATTCCTGATGACCATTCGCACATTGCACCTGGAGAAATCGTCGATAATCAGAGTACGCGGACGGAATCGCCGACAGAGCCACGCCAGCTAATCCCGGACGCCCCGATTGAGGGGTGTTGGACCGTTCCGGCAGGATTCGCCGTGTACGGTGTGGCCCATCCGAGAACGCTCTCGCCCGGAGAGACAGTCGCCGAGGAATACACCGTCCTCGGGTATCACACGAATACGTCGTGCTTGCCGTCGGGGACGTATCGATTCGAACAGAATCGGTACTTCGGTGAGGGCAATCCGTGGGGATTCACGATAGAGCTGCGCAGGTAGAACCCCCTTCTCAAACGATGGGAGGGCGCCAGCCGCGAGTTGGAGGGCCGATGCGTTCCGAGCAGAATTGAACCGTCTGGTAGTCAACGTTTGAACGGACGTAGTGCTCGATTATACCCACCTATCAGTCGTCGGACTTGATGCCGGTGATCTCGATACGTGCACCGTCACCAGACCCGTTCGTTACGTGTATGTTCCAATTGTGTGACTCTACGACTTGTTTTGAGATTGTCAGTCCTAATCCGGTTCCGTCCGTTGCCGTCGAGTAGCCAGGCTCAAAGATGCGTGATTGCTCGTCTGGGGGGAGTCCTGCGCCGTCATCTTCGATGAAAAACCCGTCCGGGAGGTCGCCAACCGTAACGACCACGTCCTCACCACCGTGCTCAACAGCGTTCCGGAATAGATTTTCGAGCAGCTGCGTGACACGACTCCGATCTGCCCGAATCGACCGCGTGACATCCACTCTCAAGGTCGCTTCTTTCGTCTCGACGTGCTCCCAGGCCTGTTCACTCACCTCGGCGACAGAGATCCCGTCTCGATCTGTGACCGGGTCTGACTCTTGCGTTAGTGTGAGTAACGCTTCGATCAAGGTACACATTCGGTCATGGGACTGTGCAACGGTGTCCAGATGGTCGCAGTCCTCCTGTACCGAATTCAAGGTGGCCCTCAGCGACGTTTCGCGGATTCCGCAGGTCGGGCGAGCAAATAGTCGTGGTTCCGGTGATCGAGCGCGGTCTATCGCCAGCGGAGCGCGCTCGCGGCCCACGTGTAGCCGGTGCCGGCGGCGAGCGCGAGGACGACGTCTCCCGCCTCGAGGAGGCCGCGCTCGCGTCCCGCTCGAACGGCGAGGATCTGGTCGACGCTCTGGACGTGCCCGTAGCGGTCGAGGTAGTGGTGGCCGTCGCCGACGCCGAGCTCGTCCGTGAGGTAGTCGTGGAACGACCGCTTCATGTGCGTGATCGCGGCGAAGTCCACGTCGTCGCGGTCGAGACCGGCGCGGTCGAGCGCCGCGTCCGCAACGTGAAGGAAGTTCTCGAGGGACACCTCGCCGAGGCGTTCCTTCATGCCGTCCGGGTCGGGGACGGTGAGAGCGTGCATGTTCTCAGACACCGTGCGCTCGCTCGGTGGATGCCGGGAGCCGCCCGCGGGCATGACGACGTCCCGGGAGAACGAGCCGTCGGTGCGTGCGGCGTGCCCGAGACAGGACGCGACCGCGCGGTCGCCGGCGTCGCGTTCGAGGACGGACGCACACGCTCCCGACCCGAAGTTGAACATGAACGATGCGTCCGCGTCCGTGTAGTCCACGAGGTCTTCCTCGCGGCTCGCGCCGACGAGCAACGCGGTGTCGACGTCGCCGGTTTCGAGCTGCGCGGCGACCTCGTGGAGCGTCACCGGATACCCCGCGCAGAGCGCGTACGACTCCTTCGCGTACGCGTTCGCGGCACCGAGTCGATCTGCGACGTCCGCGGCGGCCGACCAGACGACGAAGTCCTTGTACTCCGAGCCGTGGTAGACGACGAGGTCGAGGTCTGTCGCCGCGACGTCGGCCGCGTCGAGCGCGTCCCGGGCGGCCGCGACGCACATATCGGTCGCGTGGTCGCCATCGGGCGGACAGACGCGTTTCTCGACGATACCCATCTTCTCGACGACGACGTCCTCGGGGATGCCGGAGCGGGCGGCGATCTCCGCGCCCGTGAGGGTGTTGTCGGGGAGGTACGTACCGAGGCCGGTAAGTGTCACAGTCATGGGCGGAGTCGGTCGAGGTAGTCGGGGACGCGTTTCGCGAGCGGGCCGTCGAATCGGGCGCGGAGCGTGCCGAGGAGGCCGGCCGGCACGTAGAGCACGAAGAGGACGAACACGAGACCGATGTAGAGGCTGGCATGGCCGTTGAGGAAGGTGTTGATCGCTTCGCCGACCGTGAGGCCGTTGTAGACCACGGACTCCATCACGGACGCCGGAAGGTGGTCGCGGAGGTAGGGGAGGAGGCCGCCACCAGCGCCGGATTTCGAGAGGAACTCGCGGACGGTCTCGTCGAACAGCCGGCCGTAGAGCGGGCCGGCGAGCGTTCCGAACCCGCCGATGATGGAGGAGAGGAGGGCGTCGCCGGTGACGAGGAAGTACATCGAGTTCTCGGGTGCGACCGACCGCCGGAACCCCGCGAAGAGGCCGCCAGCGATCGCGGCGAAGAACCCGCTGATGGCGAACGCCGCGAGTTTGAACCGGAAGGGCTCGTAGCCGACGGCTTCGGTGCGCTCCTCGTTCTCGCGGATGGCGAGCATCACTTTGCCGAACGGCGAGTGGATGAGTCGCTGCATCGCGAAGTAACAGACGAGCACCACCAGCCCAACCATGTAGTAGGAGACCTCGGTGCCGTTGAGCGCGACCATCCCCACGGCGACGCTGTCGCCCGTGAGTTGTCCGATCGCGAGGTTGAGCGCGTCGACGCCCGGAATGCCGATATCGAAGCCGGACGGATGGGTGGCGGTGGAGACGGCGGCACCGTCGCGGGGGTTCTCGCTGACGTACCCCCAGCCGCGGATGAATACGTACGCCACCTGGGAGAAACCGAGCGTGATCATCGCGAAGTAGACGCCGGACAGCCGGAACGAGACGCTGCCGACGAGCACGGCAATGACGGCCGCGAGCACGCCGGCGAGCAGGATGGAGACGACGAACGGCGTGCCCGCGGGGAGGAGGGGGAGTTTGCCGTTCGCGACGAGGACGACGAAGTACGCCCCCGTGCCGTAGAAGATGGCGTGCCCGAACGAGAGGTAGCCAGTGTACCCGAAGATGAAGTCGAACGACATGGCGAACAGGCCGAAGTAGAACACGGCGACCATCGTCTCCACCTTCGGGAGCAGCGTTCGGGCTTCCGCGCCGATCGGGGAGGACGCAAGCGCGGCGTATATAAACGGGTAGAGTCCGAGCACGGCGATGACGAGGAGGTGGATCACGTGTTCGCGAGCGTACTGCCGGATCCACGTGCGGCCGGTCGCGTCCGCGAGCGCCGCGCTTCCGGCGGTCGGAAGCCCGTCGTCGTTCGCGGGGTCGTCGTCGCTGGGGCTAATGGTCTCCCACCTCCGCGACGCCGAAGAGCCCCTGCGGGCGGACGATGAGCGTCACCACGAGCACGAGGAAGATCATCATCTCGGGTAGACCGGTGAACGTGATCGCGTTCTGGAACCACCACGTCATCGTCGCGTCGACCATGCCGACGAGAACCGCGGCGACGACCGTCCCGCGAAACGTGCCGAGGCCGCCGACGATGACGACGACGAACGCCGGCAGTAGCGTCTCGTGGGCGAGCGGGAGGCTCGCGCCCCAGACGGGATCCCACGCGAGGAGGAGGCCGGCGACGCCGGCGATCCCGGAGCCGATTGCGAACACGACCGTGAATACGCGGTGGACGTCGATACCGAGTGCGGCGGTCATCTCGTCGTCCTCGCTGCCCGCGCGAACGATCATCCCGTATCGAGTTCGGGTGAGGAACACCCAGACTGCGGCGACGGTGATGGCGCCGATCAGGATCTGGAAGAGCGAGAGCGGGGAGACCGCAATCGGGCCGAGCGAGAGTGCGTCCGCCATGAACGCGGGTTTCGTGCCGAGGGCGTCCTGCCAGTCGGCGACCGGTTGGAGGCCGTAGAACGTCACGACGATGCGGACGAGTTCGTCGAGGACGAGCGCCAGTCCGAACGTGAGGAGTATCTGGTAGATCGGCGGGCGGTCGTAGAGTTCGCGGATGAGGCCGACTTCGACGAGACCGCCGAGGGACGCGACGAGCGCGAACACGACGACGACCGCGACGAAGAACACGACCAGCCGTTGAAGGCCGCCGGTCGTTCCCCCGACGAATACGACCATGAGGAGGCCGCCGAGGTACGCACCGATCATCGTCAGCGACCCGTGAGCGAAGTTCAGGACGCCCAGGAGGGCGAACACAAGTGTGAGGCCGAGCGCGATCATCGCGTAGATTGCGGCTTTCGAGAGCCCGTCGATGAACACGTTGAGGAGCGTCTCGGGCCGGAGGAACTGGCCGAACGCGTCCACGAACATCGGAAGTAGCGTTGTCGTCATGCTGAGAGGTACTGGGTGAGTCGTTCGGAGTCGGTCGATACCTCGTCGGCGTCGCCGCTGTCGACGACTTGGCCGTTGTCGAGAACGTAGAAGCGATCGGCGAGGTCGAGCGCCATCGGGAGGTTCTGTTCGACGAGCAACATCGTGGTATCCCGGCCGGCCTCGGCGAGCGCGTCCCGCACGGTCTCGACGATGAGCGGCGCGAGTCCCTCGCTCGGTTCGTCGACGAGCAGCATGTCGTTGTTCCCGACGAGGCCGCGCGCGATGGCGAGCATCTGTTGCTGGCCGCCGGAGAGCGACCCCGCCTCCCGGTCGGGAACGTCGGCGAGATCGGGAAACGCGGCCCACGCCAACTCGAGGGCGTCGTCGACGCGCTCGTCCGGCGGAACGGCGATCCGGACGTTCTCCTCGACGGATAGCTGCGTGAACACGCGGCGGTCCTCGGGAATCCAGCCGATGCCGGCGTCCGCGACCTCGTAGGTGTCCCGGCCGACGAGCTCCTCTCCCCGGTACGTGATCGATCCCGTCCGGGGCGCAGTCAGTTGGAGGATGCTCCGGATCGTCGTCGTCTTCCCGACGCCGTTTCGCCCCATGAGCGCGACAGTCTCGCCCTCGTCGACGTTCAGGGTGACGCCTTCGAGGATGTGGCTGTCCCCGTAGTACGTGTGGACGTCCGCGAGTTCGAGGAGCGTCACGCGTCGACCCCTCCGTCGTCGCTCTCGTAGCCGCCGAGGTAGGCCCGCTGGACGTCCGGGTCGTTGCGGACGCTCTCGGGGTCGTCGTCCGCGATGACCGCGCCCTGATTGAGCACGACGATGCGATCCGAGACGTTCATGACGATGTCCATGTTGTGTTCGACGAGCAAGACCGCGTGGTCGGTCGCGACGTCCGCGATGAGGTCGATGATGCGGTCGACGCTCTCGCTCGAGACGCCCGCGTTCGGCTCGTCCAGCAGGAGGACGTCCGGGTCGCCGGCGAGCGCGATTCCGACCTCGAGCTGGCGTTTCTCGCCGTGACTCAGCGCGGACGCGACGACGTGCGCCTGGTTGTCGAGGCTGACGCGTTCGAGGATGCGGTGGGCTTCCGCGACGTGCTCGTCGAAGCCGGCGGCGTTCCGCCAGCCCCGCCACGAGTTCGGGCCGTGGGCTTGCGCTGCGACACGGACGTTCTCCAAGACCGTCCGTTCCGGGAAGACGTTCGTGATCTGGTAGGATCGGTGCAGGCCGTGCTGCGCCGTCGCGGCGGGCGACGCGCCCGTGAGGTCGCGCCACTCTCCGTCGGAGCGGAGTTCGATCCGGCCGTTCGACGGCTCGAGCGCGCCGGTGAGGAGGTTGAAGAACGTCGTCTTCCCGGCACCGTTCGGGCCGATGAGCGAGCAGAGTTCGCCGTCGCCGAGCTCGAAATCGACGTGGTCGACGGCGACGAGTCCGCCGAAGCGTTTCGTGAGGTCGGTCGCGCGAAGCATCTACAGCGAGCAACCCATGTCGGGCGAGCCCTTGGGGATCGTCGTCTTGTCCTTTCCGACGGTGGCGACCGGCGTGCTCGGCATGACGGGCGCGCCCCAGTTCGACGACTGCTCGTCCGACGTCGGCACCACGTCCGCGACGGTCATCGCGGATCGCGCCTGATTGTTGTACGTCTGGAACGTGTACGCGTCCGTTCCTTTCGGCGTGTCCGCGACGGTCATGCCGCGGAGCGCGTTCGAGACGTCCTCGCCATTGGTCGATCCGGCGGCTTCGACGGCCTGCACGATCGAGGACGCGGCGGTGAACGTGCCGGACGTGAAGAGGTCGGGGACGACGCCGTACGTCGACGTGTACGTGTCGACGAACGAGTTGTTGATCTCGTTGTCGTACTGGTTCCAGTGGTAGCGCGTGGTGAACGGCCCGAGCCCGGTGTTCTGGAGTTCCTCCCGCGTCAGCGGTTTCCCGAGGACTTTCTGGAGCGTCTGACCGACCACTTGGTTCGTGATCCGGGTGGCGAATCCGCCGAAGACAGTGTAGTCGTAGTCTCCCTGGAGGTACGCGGTGAACATCTGGGGGAGCGTCGAGACTGTGAAGCCGCCGACGATTCCCTCCGCGCCCGCGTCCTGGGCGTTCTGGAGGAGGCCGTCCCACTGGCTGTACCCCTGGGGGACGTACTTCTCGCCGACGATCTCGATGCCGTGGTCTTCGAGGACGGAGCGGTAGTTCTCGACGACCGCGTGGCCGAACGAGTAGTCCGCACCGAAGAGGTAGACCGACGAGACGTCGGACTGCTCCGCGACGTATCGGCCGCCGGAGCGGGCGTCCATCGCGGTGTTCTCGGAGGCCCGGAAAACGTTCTCGTGGCAGGTCTCGGCGTTCGACGTGATACCGGCTGACGCCGCGGGCCCCGCCATTAGCGGGATTCCGGTGGGCTTCACGACGGTGTTGATGACGCGGGTAGCGGCCCCTGAGGAGGTGAGGCCGAACAGCATGTCGACGTTCTCGTTCTGCACGAGGTCGATCGCTTTCGACTGGGCGGTGTCCGCGCTGAACTTCGTGTCGCGGACGACCAGCTCGTAGTCGACGTCACCAACCGTCGTGGTGTATGTGCCGGTGGCGGCGTTCGGAATCGGGCTCGTGTCGCCCTTGTAGGCGAGCCCGGAGTAGAACCCCCAGAGAGCCTGTTGACCGTAGTATTTCAGGCTTCCCGAGACGGGCTGGAGGACGCCGATCTTCAGTTTCGACCCGCCCGTCATCGTCCCGCCACTGGTGGTGTCGCCGGTCGTCCCGCCATCGGTCGTCGTGGTCGTGTTTGAACCGCCACTACACCCTGCAATCCCCGCGATGCCCGCCGCGCCGGCCGCCCGGAGCAGCGCGCGTCGTGACACTGTTTCGGCCATGACACATGTATGTTTCTTACTCCTCCGGCAACAACTGGCGGGTTAATATGTAAACAGCGGTTTGCGGCCGTCGAGCGCGCTTATTCGAGGTCGTCGAGCGCCGTGACGACGCGTTCGACCATCTTCCGTTCCGCCCGGCGGAGGTTCTTCGACGCGGCCGGCTTGGAGACGTCGAATTCGTCGGCGAGGTCGCCGAGCGTCGCCGAGCGCGGGCTCTCGAAGTACCCGCCCTGGACGGCGGATTCGAGCGTGCGGCGTTCGGTCTCAGAGAGGTCGCGGCAGCCGTTGACGAGCGTCATCGCGGCGCCGGCGTTTTGCATGATGTCCGTCATCTCGAAGAGCGAGGTGTCCTCGCGGGATTCCACGCGGAACTCGTTGTCGCGTTCGAGCGCGGCGAGCGTGTCGTCCGCCACGCTCGTGCTGTCGAAGCCGACCCGCCATGTCTCCCGGCCGTCCCGGATGTGGAAGGGGCCGGTGATGTAGCCGTCGTTGCGGCGAATGGTGTCCATCGCGTCCGTCTTCTCGATGACGGTCCGGATCTGGGCGGCGCCGTCGCGTTTCGCGAGCAGGTCGAACGACTGCATGTGTTGGTGGTCGCGGAGCGCGCTGAGTCCGGAGTCGAGTTCGCCCCGGTCGTCTCCCTCGACGACCATGCGCGTCTCCAGGTGTTCGGCGTGCGGATTGAACTCCCAGTGGGACGCGGCGAACGCGATCCCGTGGTCGTCGGTCGTGTCGATGAACGGACAGTCGTACTGACGCATGTTCAGCGCGACGTCTATCATGAATATCCCTGCCCCTTGCCCACTAATACCAACGGAGTGTCATAAGTATTCCTCCTATTCCTTATATGAGCCGGTGTGGCGCGGTCAGTCGCCGAACCGATCCCGTATCGCCTCCCGATCGATCTTCGACGGCCCCGACATCGGCATCTCCTCGACGAACGCGAGCCGGCGCGGCCGCTTGAACCGCGCGAGCCGCCCCTCAAGGAACTCCTCGAGCGCGTCGAGCGTGAGCGACCGATCCCCGCGGACGACCGCCTTCCCCACTTCGCCCCACTCCGCGTCCGAGACCCCGATCACGACGACCTCCTCGACCTTCGGATGGTCGGCGACGGCGTTCTCGACCGCAGCCGGATACACGTTCTCCCCGCCCGAGACGAACATGTTCTTCTTCCGCCCCTCGATGTAGTAGTAGCCGTCCGCGTCGACCCGCGCGAGGTCGCCCGTCGACACCCAGCCGCCCGCGTCCGACTCGGTCGTCCGACCGAACGCCTCGCGTGACTCCGCGGGCGCGTTCCAATACCCGTCCCCCGCGTGCGGTGACGCGAGCTCGAGCTCGCCCACCTCGCCGACACCGACCTCGCAGCCGTCGTCGTCGACGACGCGCGCGTCCACGTGCATCGCCGGGACGCCGACGCTCCCCGCCTTCTCCCGCGGCCACCCGTCCGGCATCGTGAAGTTGTTCGGGCCGCACTCCGTCAGCCCGTAGCCCTGGGAGAGCGGGACGTCGCGCTCCCACCAGCGGTCGAGCACAGCGTCCCGACACGGCCCGCCGCCTGACTTCGCGAACCGCAACGACGAGAGGTCGGTCGACGCCCACTCCTCGTGCTCCGTCATCATCCGGAGAACGGCGGGCACCGCGACGAGCACCGACGCCGACTGCGACTCGACGAGCCCTAGCACCTCGCCCGCATCGAACGTCCGCGCGATCGCGACCGTCCCCCCCATGTGGAAGAGCGGGAGCGTGAGGACGTTCCACCCGCCCGTGTGGAACAGCGGGAACACCATCGGCGTGACGTCGTCCGCACGCAATCCCCACGCCGTAATCGTGTTGATCGAGTTCCAGAGCACGCTCCCGTGAGTCAGCACGGTCTCCTTCGGCACGCCCGTCGATCCGCCAGTGTGGAGAAACAGACAGGGGTCGTCGAGCGACCGCTCCCCAACCCGGAACCGCGAGTCGTCCGCGGGACGCCCGTCGCTGAGCTCCGGCCACGCCGCCGAGTCCGCGTCCGCCGCCGGGAGCGAGCGCACTGTCGGGTCGATACCGCTGTGCTCGAGCGCGTCCGCGACGAGATCCGCGAACGGCGCTTCCACGACGAGCATCGCCGGGTCGGCGTCGGCGAGGAGTTCGCCGAGCTCGCGCGCCGCGAGCCGGTGGGAGAGCGGCGCGAGCACGCCGCCGGTCTTCCCGCACGCGAAGAACAGATCGAACAGCTCGGGCCGGTTCCGGGAGACGACGGCGACCCGCTCGCCGCCGGTGACGTCGTAGTCCGCGAGCAGTCGCGCAGTTCGATTCGCGCGCGCGTCGAGGTCGGCGTACGTGTACGTGCGGTTCGTCGTCGCGTCGAGCACGGCCGTCCGGTCGGGCGACAGCATCGCCCGCCGCTCGCTCCACGCGCCCACCCACTCGTAGGGCCGGGCTCCGTGTTCGTGGACGCGGCCGCCGCCCTCACTGCTCATCGAGGAACCTCCGGATGCGTCCGGTGACGTCGTCCGCGTGCTCGATGAAGACGAGGTGGGGGCCGCCGTCGACCAACTCGAGCGTGCTGTTCGGGAGGCGGTCGTGGAGGGCGTGGGCGTTCTCCACGGGGAGTACGGCGTCCGCGGTGCCGTGCACGACCAACACCGGGAGGGTGAGCGCGTCGAGGTCGTCGCTCGCGTCGAAGGCGGTGACGGCGGCCGCCTGCGCGTTCCGCCCCGCCTCGCTCGCATCGCCGTCGAGCCGCCAGTCCACGATCTCCTCGACGAGGTTCGCGTTCTCCTCGAAGAACCCCTCGGAGACGGCCGGCGTCATCTTGTACCGGAGCTTCTCGCGTTCGTCCGCGTCGGCGGGCGCGTCAAACATGTATGCCTGCGTTTCCTCCGGGACGGGAACCGCGTCCTCGCCGCCCGGGGACGTGCAGAGGAGAACCAGCGAGTCGGCGCGGTCGTAGTCGAGCGCGTACCGTTGCGCGATCATCCCGCCCATGCTCGCGCCGACGACGTGCGCGGACGACACGCCGGCGTCCGCGAGGACGGCGTCGAGGTCGCCCGCCATCGCCTCGATGCCGTACGGGCCGGGCGGACAGTCCGACGCACCCGTGCCGCGGTTGTCGAAGACGATCGTGTCGTACTCCTCCGCGAGCGTGTCCCGCTGCCACCGCCACATCCAGCGCCCGTAGCCCAGTCCCTCGACGAAGACGACGGTCTCCGCCTCCGGCGGGCCGCGGCGGTCGTACGCCAGCGCGACATCGTCGTTGTACGCGGTCGGCATACCAGTGACTGACGTCCGACGCCGCAATCAAATACCAGATTCACATGTTAACCACGAGGACTACGCGGCCCGCGTTCGTAGGTAGCGTATGGCAGTCGCAGCCGTCGGTGAGACAGCGACCGAGGATCGATCGGTGACGCGGGAGACGATCGACGCGTTCGCCGAGGTGACGGGCGACGACAACCCCCTGCATCTCGACGAGTCGTACGCCGCGGACGGCCCGTTCGGTGGCGTGGTCGCGCACGGCATGCTCGGCGCTGGCGTCGTCAGCGCCGCGCTCGCCACACTTCCCGGGGATATCGTGTATCTCGACCAGGATCTCGAATTCGTCGCACCGGTACGGCCGCCGACGACGCTCCGGGCGCGCGCCGCCGTCGTCGAGGATCTCGGGAACGATCGCGTGCGCGTCGAAACCACCGTTCGATCCGGGCCGGACGACGACTCGAAGACCGTTATCGAGGGGACGGCGACCGTCCTCTCGGTTCCCCACGAGGACTGACGCGGCCCCGACCGCCTCCGGTGGGAAGCGGAGGTCAACGGAGCGCCGTGGCCCCGATTGCCAGCGGTGGCGTTCCCGTCTCCCACGCCCTGTGAACAGGCCGCATTGCTGAGCTCGTCTATGCGATGGTGTGGCTCTGGATCGCCGCTCTCCGCCGCTCTGTCGGTGCCGGAGTCAGCAAACCGGTCGTACGCACCACATCGGCAGCCCGCGTGAACCGCCTCGGGGTCAAGCCCCGAGGCACTCGGCCTGCTCCGCCTGTAGAGAGATTGCAGTCGCAGCGCTCACCGGGGCGCTCGGACGCTGTACCGTGCTCACGACTAGCGCCGTCTTATCGCCCGTCCTGGGCGACGCGGTTCTCCCGCACGCGGTTTGACTGCGTGACGAGCGAGCACTCCTCGACGAGGCGAGCGAGACCGGCTGCTGTCCCGATCCCGCGTCTCGTGCTGGTCGCTAGGACGGCCACTCCCCGTTCGAGTTCCAGTGACGCTGCCAGAGGTACCATCCGACGACGAGGCTTCCCGCGTAGAGCGCGAGCAGGAGTATCGATCGACCCTGGGCGAGGATCGCGTACAGCACGAGGAAGCCGCCGAGGACGCTCCCGCCGACGAGCTGTAAGAGCGACCCGCCGGGTGTCTGCGCCTGGAGATCGAGACCGGTCCACGATCGAATCCCTACCAGGACGCCAACGAGACCCGCGGTCGTGACGACGGGGAGCCCGGGGAATGCCCAGAGGGCCGTCGGCAACGCCGGCGCCTCGCTGAGGATCACCGCCCACGCGAACAGACTCCCACCGTACCAGACGATGCCCCGGAGCAGTTCCTCGCCCACGATCCGGTGGCGACCGGACGCTTCGAGGATCCCACCGACGAAGTAGAGAATGCCGAGCGGAGCCACGAAGGCGAGCGGCGGCCCCAGGAATGCGAGCGGCCCATCGACCACCACCGCGAGGAGGGCAAGCAGACCGGCCAGCACCGAGACGCCAGCCCCGTATCGGTGGATGGAGAGGAACGTCTCGTGATCCATACGACCGACTTGTTCGACTCCTCGTAAAAATCTTGTCCGCACCGTTCGGGCGCCGGCCGATCAGCCAGTACGCGCCCGAGAGGCACACGTCTCCGAACCGACGACGCGCACCCATCCCGGAACTCCCGCTGAGTATCTATCGAGCTGGTTTCACTTCACCCACCCCAAACTTGTTCTAACCCGTAGAATATTCAATAGGTAATGGCGGACATCCTGATTCACGATGCGATCGTCCTCACGGTAAACCAAGACCATCAAATCTTGAAGAACGGATCCATTCGCATCGCAGACGGAACGATCCAAGCTGTTGACCCGACCGCACCTGCTGATCGAGACCGATCAGCAGATCGCGTCATTGATGCTGGCGGGAAGGTCGTGCTCCCTGGCCTCATCGATGCCCACCGGCACACGGACTTCACGCTCGTTCAGGGGCTGTTCAGCGAACTCGAAGGCGAGGAGCTGCTGAAAGAAGCGCTCGCATTATATCACAGCGCTGAACCGACGCTGGGGGACGGGTTTTTCGAGGCTGCATGGCAACTCGCCTGTCTCCGTCAGCTCACACACGGCGTGACGACCGTCAACGCGATGGATTTCACTCCCGCACTCGGGGCGGAAGCGATCGGAGACGCCGGACTGCGGGGAGTGATCGGCCCAGAACTCGCGGACTTTCTCAAGCCTGACACACCGGACGAGCAACTCGCTGAGGCCCGAGAATTCATCGAAACGCACCACGACACCTACGAGGGGCGTGTCAGGGCGAGTATCGCACCAGGTGGTGAGGCTGGGTGTACACGAGCACTCTGGGACGGCGTGGCAGACCTTCGAGACGAATATCCCGAATTACGGCTGCACACCCATCTGTACGACTCTGACGCGGCAGATACGATGGCGGCTGGCAGCGGTGCAGACGACCCGCTTGACTTACTCGAACAGTACGACCTTCTCGATGAGCGGACGCTATTGACGCATCTGCTGCACGCTGATCGGGACGACGCGCGTCGCATCGCTGCGGCTGGCGCGCACGTCCTCCACTGCCCGACAGTCTACAGCTACTTTCAGGCCGGGGAGCGAACGTGGTTCCCGCTGCCAGCACTCACCGAGTTCGGTGCGAACATCGCCATCGGGCTTGACGACCCGTTCTGGTTCGATTCCTGGGATCTCCTTCAAGAGGCGAAGCACGCGCGACTCCTCTCGAATTTCGAATATGGCGCGCAGCAGTGGTCGTCGTACGACCTCATCAAGATGCTCACGATCGACGCCGCGCAGGCACTCGGTCTGGACGACCGAATCGGGAGTCTCGAACCCGGAAAGCGAGCAGATCTAGTGATCATTGATATCGATACGCCTCGCCTCCAGCCATTCAGCAATCTCCCGTCAGTGCTGACGAACTCGGTGACGGCTGGCGACATCGAGACGGTGATTGTGGACGGGACGATTCTCATGGAGGACAACCAGGTGAGATCGATGGACGTCGAACAGGTTCGTGCCGCTGCAGCGCGGGAGCGAGAACGGCTGCAAGCCGAGACTGGCTGGGGGACATCCCTCGCGGGAAGCTCGCCACCGGATACGTCGATTCTCCGGCGTGTCTCCGGACGGCCACTGGTGCGCGCACTGAAACAGTACGGACGCGGATTCGTTCACGAGCACGTCTGATACTCACAACGTGTACGGATCGTGCGCCCGCTACCGCGGAGTGCTTGACGCGTGTCGCGTGCGAGAACCACGGAGCGACACGGCGCCAGAGCCCCGAATTCGACGGATTACCCTGGTTACTATCCGCCAGACGAATGCCGGGGAGCGGTCTCCGCGGATCCTTCGTTCGACCATCACCTGGTCGTCTGGTCGAGCGTCTCTCCGGTGGCCCGGAGGTAGGAGGCAACGGCGACAGCACTTCCGACGCCGACACCGATGACGATGCTGGTACCCGTCCCGATGTGGAGGAGGCTGCCGGCGACGACCACGACGAGGAAGCCCGCCCCAAACGTTCCGAACGCGGTGGCCAGCCGGCGACGCCCTGCGGGCGCTCCCCTGTTGGTGCCCCAGGCGACAAGGCCGGCCGCGGTAGCGCCAGCGACCACGCCGACGGGGAGGCCGACTAGCAGCGAGAACTCGATGCGCGACTGCAGCAGCTCGGTGACAACAACCCCGACGATGAGGAAGGTCGCCACGCCGGCGGCGAGCGTGAGTCCGAGGAGTTTGCGGTTCATCTGAATCACTAGCACGTACGGGCCGGTCCGGGAAATACCACGCTCCTGGGTCTCGGTCAGGCGGACGCAGCCCTCACTCCATGCGCGGCGGACTCGTGTCCCCTCTCGCCCGGACAGCCACTGGGAGAGCCGCGACCAGCCCGCCCCCACCCGGGGTATTGGGTGTACTCGCCGATTGGTCTCGGAGCGACTGGGACTGTCGGTCGGCACGTTGTCCCGGCCGTTACTACGGCACGCCTCGGAGTAACGGCCCGGGTGACCGGATCGGTTGGACGACGCCCTTCCTACCACGCCGCCGGAACGCCCCGCCCTCGAAATTATTTCCGCTATCTTCGAAGGGGCGGCGACAACGGTCAATAATCGCACGCTGGCGGCCCCTTTTGGATCGACGACGCGTACGGTCGCTTGTGAGCCACCGCATGAAACCGACAGCCACGCTCGACCGGATCGACACACCCCTGTTCGTGGCTGGGGCGCTACTCGTCCTCGTGAGCCTGACCGCGGCGGTCTGGATGCTCAGCCTCGGCGACGTCGTCACGGCGCTCGGACTGGGGCTGCTCGTCGCTTCCGGTCTGTTGCTGACCGGCATCGGCCTCTCGCCCGACGCGGCGACGCACTGACCGACACGGTTCTCAGCGCCCGTCCCGTTGGATACCTATGTTCGAGCGAGACGATACGCCGACGGCACGCTGCTCCCCGTGGGGACTCGGGAGCGACGGTACCGCTCGCCGCCGCGGCCCGGAGGTGTCTGTTCGTGCCTGAGAACGCGTCTGCCGACGTGGCGACATGGATGCTGGTTCTCTCGGGCGTCGTCATCGCCTTTCTGATCGGGGTCGGCTTGCTCCAGCTACTGCGAACCGGCGACCTGGGCCAGTTCCTCCGCGATCTAGGGATCGGCCTGGTCTTGTTGCTTTTCAGTCTCGGCTTCTACCGGAAGTGGCACGACGCGTAGGCCGACCTACGCGTAGGCGTCCTGCTCCTCGACCGGACCGCTGAACGCCGAGTACAGCACGACGAAGTAGGACACGACGAGCGGTAAGAGCACGCCCGCGCCGATCGTCGAGAGGTTCAGCGGGAGCGTCGACACGACCGCCGCCGTGACCGTGAGACCGGTCGCGGGGTCGATCTGTGGGTACAGCAGTATCGCGACGAGCGCCACGAGGCCGTACACCTGGGCTGCGACCGCCGCGAACGCGAGGTAGTACTGGTCGGCCCGGCCGGCGAGGACGTGGACGCCGGCCAGGAGAACCGTCAGCCCGACCAGCCCCAGAGTCGGCAGCGAGAGGAGCGTGACGTGAGACGCCGAGCGACTGCCCGCGACCAGCGCGGCGACCGCCAGGATCAGGTAGGCGACCTGTGCCAGGTGGCCAAGCGCCCGGGTCTCGAGCCGAACGTCGCCGCGCGTTTTCAGCCCGAGGTAGGCGGCACCGTCGACGACGGTTAGTGCGACGACGGCGAGGCCGACGAGCACGCTGGCGGGCGACGCGACGCCCGTGACGCCGAACAGCCAGTTCCCGGCGAACACGCCCAGGAAGAACGGAGCAGTGATGCTCCCGACGACGAAGGCCTGTCCCCAGCGGCGCTGCCAGGCGTCGTCGTGGCGCTGTTCGTACATCTCCGGCGCGAGACCCCGCAGGATGAGCGCCGCGAGGATGGCGAACATCAGCAGGTAGTGGCGGCTGAACAGGGCCGCGTACACCTCGGGGAAGACCGCGAACAGCATCCCCCCGAAGACGACGAGCCACACCTCGTTGCCGTCCCAGAACGGCCCGATGGCGGCCAGCAACTGCTCGCGCTCGTGGGCGTCGTCCCGCGTTGCGAACAGCGCGCCCACGCCGAAGTCGAACCCGTCCAGAAACAGGAAGGTTCCGAAGACGGCGAAGACGAGCGCGAACCAGAGCCGGGCCAGCGGGAGGCCAAAGAGCGGGCCGTCGCCGAGACCGAGGGTCGTCGCGACGATCGGATCAGTCATCGTTCGGAACGACCTCCTCACGACCGGGCGTGTCGCGTTCGAGAGCCGGTGGTCGCGTCGGGGCCTCCTCCCGAATGAGCCTGACGACGACGTACCAGTAGAGGACGAGTAAGGCGGTGTAGACGCCGACGAAGCCGGCGAGCGTGGCGAGGGCCTCAGCGCCGGTCAGTCCCGCCGAGACGCCGGCGTGGGTCTTCATGACGCCCTGGATGACCCACGGCTGTCGACCGACCTCCGTGACGATCCACCCCAGCTCGACGGTGACGATCCCCAGTACCGACGAGCCGACCAGCGCCTTCGCGAGCAGGTCGTCCTCGAACAGTTCGCCCCGGAGCCAGCGGTATCCGCCCCAGAACGCCAGCAGGATGAACCACATCCCAAGGCCGACCATCGCCCGGAACGCCCAGAACACGATGGCGACCGGCGGGCTCTCGCCAGGAATGTCGTCGAGTCCCGTGATCTGTGCGCCCGGATCGCCGCCGCTCGCCAGTATCGACGCGACGAAGGGGAGCTCGACGACGAACAGATTCTCGGCGTGGGGGTCGATAACGTCCTCTAGACTCGTCGGAAACGCCAGCAATTTCAGTCCGACCGAGGACTCGGTGTCGTACTGTGCCTCCATGGCGGCGAACTTCTTGGGCTGGGTTTCGGCGACGTGGCGGCCGTAGGCGTCGCCGTGGATCGCCTGGAAGGGAGCCGTGACGAGCAGCACTGCCAGACCCACTTTCATCGTCTTACGCCAGAACCGTGTATCGCGGTTCGTCCAGACGTAGTAGGCCGCCACGCCGGTGATGAAGAGCGCGACCGACAGCACGGCCGCGTTCTGCATGTGGATATACATCCACGGGAACCGGGGGTTGGCGTAGGCTGCGATCGGATCGACGAGCGATATGACCGGCTGGCCGCTCTCTCGTGCGACCTCGAACCCCCGGGGCGTCTGCATCCAGGAGTTGGCGATCAGAATCCAGACCGCCGACAGCCACGTTCCGAGGCCGACGAAGATGGACGACAGCATGTACAGTCGGTCGCCAACCTCGTCCCGACCGAACACGAAGATGCCCAGGAACGTCGCCTCGAGCATGAACGCCATCATCCCCTCGATGGCAAGTGGGCCGCCGAACAACTCGCCCGCCGCCGTCGCGAACGCCGCGAAGTTCGTCCCGAACTCGAACTCCAGTACGATCCCCGTCACGGTGCCGACGACGAAGGAGATGGCGAAGATCTTCGTCCAGAAGACCCGGAGCTGTTCGTATACCTGTTCCTGCGTCCGTATCTCCTTCCAGGTGAAATAGATGAGAAACGGGGCCAGTCCCATGCTCATCACCGGGAAGATGATGTGAACGATCGTCGTCAACGCAAATTGGAGTCTGCTAGCGATAACTGGATCGATCATGTGGGGGGGTGAGAGTCGTGGGTTCGGCACTCGTTCGGCGGCGGGCGAGCGCTCGGGTTCCGACGCGGGCCGCTGGCGCGTTACCGCTCGCGCGTCACGAACCACCAGTCGTGGTACTCGGCGTCCTCGCGGTCGGCAGCCTCCTCTTTCCGGGCCCGTGCGTCCGCTTCGGTTCCGGGCGGCGACAGGAGAACGCGGTCGCCGAACGTCTCGTTTTCCGGCCAGTCGGCCGGGGTCGCGACGCCGTCGGCGTCGCTCTTCTGCAGCGCACGCAGCGACCGGAGGATCTCGTCGATGTTGCGGCCGATCTCCATCGGGTACGTCAGGCGCAGTCTGACCGTCCCCTCCGGATCGACGATGAAGACGGTGCGAACGGTCGCGGTTCCTGCTCCGGGGTGGAGCATCCCGAGCCGTTCGGCGACCGTCCCCTGGTCGTCGGCGATGATCGGGAACTGGATGGTGACGTCGAGGTTCTCCTGAATCCACTCCGTCCACTTGATGTGTGAGTGGACACGGTCGATGGAGAGCCCGAGCAGCTCCGTCTGGCGGTCTTCGAACGCTTCGCGGCGCTGTTCGAAGGCGACGAACTCCGAGGTACAGACGGGCGTGAAGTCGCCCGGGTGGCTGAACAGGACGAGCCACTGCCCCTCGTAGTCGTCGGGTAGCGTCCGCTCGCCCATGCTCGTCTCGACGGTCATCTCCGGGAACTGATCGCCGATGCCCGGCGTCTCGGATCGTGCGTCGTCCGTGGCCGTCTCTGGCTGTGACATCCTGTCAGTCGATAGGCCGCCGCCATACTAAGTTCGTGTTCTACGAACTATATTTTCTCGGTCTAAAACTGATATCAGTAAGAGGAGAACATAATTTCCGATATATCTGGCGGCGTCCCACCGGCGCGCTGGTGATAACCCCGTTAGCGCAGACAGGCGACGGCAGCGGTGGAAAGCGCGAGCGCGTGGGCGCGACGAGAACGCCGGGCCACGTACCGTCCGTCAAGACCGCCGTCCCGCCCCGGTCGACAGCTGGCCGGTCCATGGGCCGGTCACTCGCCCTCGCCCTCGCCGTCACAGGTCTCGACGGGAACGTTGACGAGGTTGCCCCACTCGGTCCACGAGCCGTCGTAGTTCTTCACGTTCGGATACCCGAGCAGTTCCGAGAGCGCGAACCACACCAGCGCCGAACGCTCGCCAACGTTACAGTACACAATAATGTCGTCGTCCTCGTCGATGTCCCCCTCCGCAAACGGCCGTTCCAGCGCACGCGGCTGTTCGAACCGGCCGCACTCCCGAACGACGCTCTCCCACTCGATGTTCAGTGTCCGCGGGATGTGACCGCTCGCGCGAGCGGGAGCCTCGACGTCGCCGCAGTACTCCTCGGGTGCCCGGACGTCGATTATCGCGACGTCCTCCGAGAGGGCGTCCTGCACGTCCTGACGGTACGCCCGGACGTGTTCGTTCGGCGGCTGAGTGTCGTACTCGACGGGTGTCACCGACGGGGTCGCTCCGGTCGTCGGGAAGCCGTTCTCCGTCCAGTACTGCTTCCCGCCGTTGAGCAGACGGACGTCCCGGTGCCGGTAGTACTTCAGCGTCCAGTAGACGAACGCGGCGAACTCGTTGAACTCGTCGCTGTAGAGAACGACCGTGCTCTTGGGGGTGATGCCTCGCTCGCCCAGCAGCGTTTCGAGCCGATCGGCGTCCGGGATCGTCCGCGTGCCGGCGTCGGAGAAGTCCGCTCGCGGGTCGAGTTCGACCGCGCCCGGAATGTGCCCCTCGTCGTACTCGGTGGAAACCTCGACGAGGCGGAAGCTCGGATCGTCTCGCTTGAACTCGTCGAGTCGCTCGTGGGTGCTGTCCGGCCGTACGAGAACCTGTTCGGGATAGCCGGTACGGTCGTGTCCGACCGACCGGTAACTGATGCTGTAACAGGTCTGGCGCCCGTCGTGGAGGGCCGGCGCGGTTTCGACCAGTCCTTCGTCTTCGAGTTTCGTGAGGCCGTACCGGGCCGTCCGCGAGCCAAGCAGCGTCTCTTCGGTGATCTGTTTCAGCGTCATCGACCCTTCCCGCGACAGCGTCTTGTAGATAAACTTCGAACTCGGCGGGAGGTCTACCAGGGCCTCCTCGACGTCTGAGCGTTGCATTGGTCTTGCAAGTCTCTCTAGCGCCGTAGGCGTAAAGACGCTATTGGTCCCCTCGGCGTCAGTGTCACGTTCGGCCGACCGGATGGAGCCGCTCATACCGTGACACCCGACTCAACTACCGGAAGTTATTTCGTTTACTTCGGGGTCTTAGGTCCGTCTCCCGGATTCTCCCGCTAATTTTTTTCGCTGCTCGAACCGTTTTACGTGGGCCATCAGTACAATACAGTGACGATGGTCGAGACAATCACGGCAGACGAACTACGAGATATGATCGACGCGGACGAGGACATCGTCCTCTACGACACCCGATCACCGGACAGCTTCGAAGACTGGCACATCGCCGGCGCCGAAAACGTCGAGTTCTCGAGCACCGACGACGAACTGCTCGGCACGTTCGACCCCGACGAACTCGACGCGGGCGACACAGTCGTCACCATCTGTGCGACCGGAAACTCCGCAAGCAGCTTCGCCGAGTTCCTCGAACGCGAGGGGCACGCTCACGACGTCAAGACCGTCGACGGCGGCATGGAAGCCTGGAGCATGGTGTACGACACCGTTCCGATCGCCACCCAGAACGACGACCTCGTCGTCCTGCAACTCCAGCGCCGCTCGAAGGGCTGTCTGGGATACGTCGTCGGCTCGAAACGTGCTGGTGAGGCCGCGCTCGTCGACGTGACCCGCGCGACCGACGCGTTCCTCGACGCCGCCAGCGACTACGGACTGAAAGTCACGCGCGTCCTCGACACGCACATCCACGCCGACCACATCTCGAAGGGGCGAGAGCTCGCTGACCGACTCGGGGTTCCCTACCACCTCGGGAAGCCCGCGGAGACGCGCGAGCCCGCCTTCGAGTTCGACCCCATCGAGCCCAACGACGTGGTGGAACTCGGGGACGTAGAGATCAAGGCAGTGCACACGCCGGGGCACACCACGGGCATGACCTCGTATCTCGTGGAGGACGAGGCGCTGCTCACCGGCGACACCCTCTTCGTTGAGTCCATCGGTCGCACGGAACTGCAGTTCGCGGATCAGGACGCCCGGGACGGTGCGCGCGTCCAGTACGAGACGCTGCACAAGGTCATCATGACCGAGCCTAACGACGTGAAGGTGCTTCCGGGGCACTTTTCGGTCACTGACGACGGGCGGTACATCGACGTGACGCCGGGGCAGCCGATGTTCTCGACTGTCGGCTATCTGTGGGAGAACAACGAGATCCTCCGATTGGACGAAGACGAGTTCGTCGAGCACATGTTCGATAATCTCCCGTCGAAGCCGCCGAACTACGAGCAGGTTATCGCGACCAACGCGGGCGAGTACCAGCCGGACGACGAGGACGAGGCGACGGAACTGGAACTCGGCCCGAACCGGTGTGCCGCCACGTCCGAGAGCGCCGTCGCCGACGACTGATACAAAGCTACGTTCCACTAGTCATGTTTGGAATCGAATCCCTCTCCGGAAACGCACACGCCGCCGCCCTCGTGGGCCTGGTGTTACTCGAAGCGATCGCGCTCTACGTCGGGTACGGCGTCCTCCAACGAGTACTCGGAACGCACGTGATCGACCTGGTGCGGGGTGAGTAGCGATGGACATACTCGGAATGAGCGCCCTCATGCTGGGGACGTTCACCGGCTTCGGCCTGCTCATCGGCATCCTGTTCGGGTTCTTCGGCATGGGCGGCTCGTTCCTCGTCACCCCGGCGCTCCTGGTCATGGGCTTCCGGTCGGAGGTCGCGGTCGGGAGCGGCCTGGCCTTCGTCTTCGGCACCTCCGTCATCGGGGCGCTCCGCCACCGCGGCCTCGGGCAGGTCGACTACAAACTAGCGGCGCTGATGGTCGTCGGCATGACGAGCGGTATCGAAGTCGGGAAGTACGTCATCGAGTTCCTCAGTGCGCTCGGTGCGCTCGACCTGTTCATCAGCGTCGCCTACATCGGCCTGCTGGCGCTGGTCGGACTCATCACGCTCCGTGACGCTCGCAGCGAGTCCACTGACGACGAGGACGGGGTCGCCTCGCGCCTGCAGGACATCCGGATACCGCCGCTCGTCTCCCTCAACGGCGGTTCAACCGTCTCGCTGTGGATCATCCTGGCCGTCGGCTTCGGCATCGGCATCCTCTCGGGCATCCTGGGCGTCGGTGGCGGGTTCCTCCTGATGCCCGCGATGATGTACGGCTTCGGCGTGCCCGCCGCCGTCGCGGTCGGGACGGACATCCTCCAGATCACCCTCTCCGGCGCGTTCGGCGCGTTCACCTACGCCCAGTCGGGCTATGTCAACATCCCGGTCGTCGCCGCACTGCTCGGCGGAAGCGCTCTCGGCGCCCGCATCGGCGCTGCGGCGACGGGTCTCGCCGACGAAGACGACATCAAGGGCTACTTCGCCGCGATGCTGCTGGCCGGCAGTCTGGCCGTCGCCAGCAAGAACCTCAGCGACCCGCTGGGGATCGACGCGCTGGAAACCGTGAGTATCGTGCTCATCCTGGGCTCGGCCTTGCTAGTGAGCGCCACCGTCGTGCTCACCAGCGTCCGCGAACTCCGGGCTGCCGAGGACCCGTCGACCGGCTCGACGGCCGACTGACACCCACTCCCCCCGTTCCGGGCGCGCACGTGTCCGGCGCTTCTTGCCCGCACGGCGTTCCGCGAGCCGCTCGGTGTCGTGTCGCGCTTCGATAGCCGTCCGTCTGTACGGTCGCGGTGCTCCTCACCGTCGTACACCGGCACCGCCTGAAGCGCCCCCTCCGCACGTGACTGTCGGCGGTCGACGACGTCGGTGCACTCGCGATTCGGAGCCGCGGGTTCCTCCGGTAGCTCCGGACTTCTTAACCCCGGCGGTCTAACGCCCTCTCATGGAACAGTTTGATTTTCTGGTCATCGGCTCTGGATCCGGGTTGGACGTAGCGAACGTCGCAGCAAATCGGGGTCAGTCCGTCGCCGTCGTCGAAACGGGCCCGCTCGGGGGCACCTGCTTGAACCGCGGCTGCATCCCGTCGAAACACCTCCTCTATCACGCAGACGTACTGGAGACCATCCAGCACGCCGACGAGTTCCACATCGACGCGGAGGTCAACGGCGTCGACTTCGGGCAGATCGTCCGGAACGTGAACGAGGCGGTCGGAGAAGACGCCGAGTCCATCCGCCGCGGCCTGCGCTCTTCCGACCAGCACGAGCTGTTCGAGGGTGAGGGACGGTTCGTCGACGAGAAAACCATCGGAATCTCCGGTGGCGAGGACGACGGCGCCCGCCTGACCGCCGACACGATCCTCATCGCGGCCGGGACTCGCCCGGCCATCCCGCCGATCGACGGCATCGAGGACGTGGACTACATGACGAGCACCGAAGCGCTCGAGCTAGAGGAGCGCCCGACTCACCTCGTCATCGTCGGCGGCGGCTACATCGCCGCCGAACTCGGCCAGTTCTTCGGCACGTTCGGCACCGACGTTACCATCATCGGTCGACGGCCGACCCTCCTGCCGGACGCCGACCCGGAGGTCGCCGAGGCGTTCACCGAGCAGTACGCCGACCGGTTCACTGTCCACACCGGCCACGCGGCCACGGCGGTCTCCCAAGCGGACGGCGAGATAACCGTCGAGGCACGCGAGTACGAGTACGGCGAGGACGGCGGTATCGTCGAGGACGCTGACCCCCTCACTGTGACCGGCGACGAACTGCTGGTCGCAGCGGGCCGAACGCCGAACACGGATACGCTGAATCTCGATGCGACCGGTGTCGAGACGGACGGCCGTGGCTTCGTCGAGACCGACGACTACTTGCAGACTGACGTCGACGGCATCTGGGCGCTCGGCGATATCGTCGGCGAGTACTTGTTGAAACACAGCGCGAACCACGAGGCCCGCGCGGTCGCACGTAACATCTTCGGGAGCGAGCCGGAACCCGTCGACTACAGCGCCATGCCGTTCGCCGTCTTCGCCTCTCCCGAGGTCGCCGGCGTCGGGACGACCGAAGACGAACTCCAGGCTGCGGATCGGGAGTACGCGACGAACACCTACCGCTACGAGGACACCGCCCGCGGTGACGCGATGAACGCCGAGGGATTCGTGAAGGTGCTCATCGACCTCGAGGGAGAGATTCTCGGCTGCCACATCGTCGGCCCCGACGCCTCGACGCTGATCCAGGAGGTCGTCGTGGCGATGAAGTCCGGGAGCGGAACCGTCCAAGACATCCGGGAGTCGATCCACATCCACCCGGCGCTCCCCGAGGTGGTTCAGCGAGCGTTCTCGGGACAGTTCAGCCGCGGCAGTGGCGGCCGGCACTCCCACCACCACTGATCGGGGCGGTGACACCGGCGTAACCGGATTACCGCTGGGTTGCCGACGGCGTATCCGGTCGCCCCTCCTATCCGCGGTTGCATGACGAAAGCCGCTGTCGTGATTCTGGCTGGCACAGAGGGACACGCGAATCTCGGTCGACTGGTGAACGGTCTCGAGGCGGCGAAAGAGTTCGCCGACACCGAGGGCGACGAGGTCGAACTCATCTTCGACGGCGCCGGGACGCAGTGGATTCCCGAACTCGAAGACGAGGACAGCGACTACCACGAGCTCTATCAGGCGGTGTGCGACGACGCGTCGGCCTGTGACTACTGTTCGGGCGCGTTCGGCGTCGAAGAGGCCGTTGACGACGCCGGCATCGTCACGCTCGACGACCACGACGGCCACCCGAGCATCCGCTCGCTGGTCGACGACGACTACGAGATCATCACGTTCTAACTGACCGACGGAGCCGTCGAGACCGGCGGTTCGGGGACGATCGGGTCGGCGTGCGTGGTGATGGCAGCGTCTCCGGTCGGTGTTGCGAGTGTCGAGAACACAGGCGTCGGTTAGCACTACACGGCCTTTGTTAGAAGCGGGGGTGCGCGTTCTAGGGGGTACGAGAACGCACCGATGCCGGCGGCCGAAGAGCTCTACGACCGCCGCCCGGCGGCCTACGCGAAGTTCGAGGAGAACCGCCAGCAGGTGGGGTTCGAGACCGACACGACCGTCCTGGTCAGTCTGCTCGACGACGAGTACGTGGAACTCACGTTCGACGGCGAGGGGTTCGGACTGGTGCGGTCGCCCGACCTCGACCAGTACGACGGCTACGTCCGCATCGAGGTCGACCCGCGACTCCTGAACTGGCTGCTCCAGGGCAGCGAGAACGCCCACTGGAGCGACGCCAAAATCGGCTCCCATCTCGGCATCGACAAACAGCCGGACATCTACGAGCGACAGCTGTACAACTGCCTCGGCTCCTTCCACGCCTGACCCGGTCGGGTTCGCGCGAAACGGTCATTCTCGGCCGTCCCGCTCGTTGTCGCGAAGTCTCTTGGCTCGGGTCTCGTACTCCTCGTCGCTGAGTTCGCCCCGGGCGTACGCGATTCTGAGTTCTTCCTGTGCAGGGTCGGTGGACGACTCCGCTCGCGACCCGGAGAGCACCCGGTACGCGGCGTAGCCGATGACGGCGAGAACGAGCAGCAACCCGAGGGACAGGCCGATTCCCCAGATTGGCGAGTAGCCACCCATCATCCCCCCGTAGCCGCCGTAGCCACCCATCATCCCCCCGTAGGCGCCCATGAAGGGTATCATGACCGCCATGACGACGAGCGGTGTTCCGACGAGCACTGCGAGCGCGATCACGACGAGACGGAGCGTCCCATCCGGTGGCTGAGAGTTCCCCATGACGTGTTCACCAACTCCGGAGTTCGGGCTCCGCCGGCGTAAGTATTGGGACGGGCGGGCGCTGGCTGCGTCCGTGGTGTCAGTCTCCGCGCCCTGCGGGGCGTTCTCCGTGACGCCGGGGAAACGGCGGGCGTGCTCCCCTCGCGATACGAGAGCGGCGTGGTGCTACGTGTAGCGGAGAACGCGGGCCATCCCGGATTCGAGATGGTAGAGGTTGTGGCAGTGGAACAGCCAGTTCCCGGGGTTGTCCGCAGTGAAATCGAACGTCACCTGTCCCATGTGACCGGGGACGCGCACGGTATCCATGAGCGCGTCCCCGACGCGGAAGAAGTGCCCGTGGAGGTGCATGGGGTGCGTGACTGGACTCCGGTTGGTCATGCGAACGCGGACGTGCTCTCCCTCACGAACCGCGAGCGGTTCCGCGTTCGGATACGCCTGCCCATCGATCAGCCACGTATACGAATTACGTAGTCGTGAGAGTGTGAGGTCGTAGATTCGATCCGGCGATCCCGACGGACGGGATTCGATGCTGGAGAGGGCTCCGTACTGCAGACGTCGTCCAGACCCCCAGCGTGGCTCCTGCGCGGTCTCGCCCTCATCGTCGTACCGGACAGCGATACGGGCGGGCGTCTCATCTCCGGTGACTGGTGCCGCTCGCAGTTGCCACGCACCCGGATTGACACACTCGACGACCGCGTCGTAGCGTTCGCCCGGTCCGAACACGAACTCGTCGGCTGCGACGGGTTCGACGGGTCGACCGTCTTTGTGTGAGATGGAGAAGTGGTGTCCGGCGAGGCGCGTCCGGAACTCGGTTGCACTCGCCGCGTTCACGAACCGGAACCGGACGCGTTCGCCCTCCCGAACGTCGAGGGTGGACGGATCGGACGGCAACCGGCCGTTCGCGAGGAGGCCGCGATATGGCGGTCGCTCGTCGCCCCCCATCATCCCGCCCATTCCACCGCCGCCCGTGTCGGAGACCGGTTCAGGGGGACGGTCGAGGTAATCGTCGAAAACGACGACGAAGTCGCGGTCGTACTCCACGTGGGGCTCCGGTTCTTCGACGACGAGGGGGCCGAGGAGCGCGCGGTCGAGCTGGAGGCCGGCGTGACTGTGGTAGAAGTACGTCCCCGCGGGTTCTGCACGGAACCGATACGTGAACGATTCGCCCGTCGGAACCGGCTGCTGGGTGACGTGGGGAACACCGTCGTAGGCGTTTTGCAGGGGAAGACCGTGCCAGTGAGTGGTCGTCCCCGCCGGAAGCCGGTTTTCCAGGGTGACTTCGACGACTTCTCCCTCTTGCGCACGGAGTTCCGGGCCGACGTAGTGGTCGTCGTACCCCCAGACGTGTTCTACCGCAGACGGCTCCGGGGAGGCTGTGACGGTTCGCGCGTCGAGCGTTCGCGTGCGGTCTGGCGTAGGGAGCGGGGCTGGTTCCGGCGGGGTGTACGCGGGTGGGTCGATGTCTCTGGGGAGGGAGTCTCGCTCGCCGGGCGCGAAACGGGCACAGCCAGCGAGTGCAGAAAGCGTGACGCCGGTGAGGCCGGCAAGGAACCCGCGGCGGGAGTCATCGGGCATAGTACGTCCTTCGGATGTGACTCACTTCGCTGTGTCGCCCAGTCCGGCGCACTCGCAGACCGCGTCGGGTTCTGGTCGAGGCGCGATCAGGTGGTCGGCGTGGGTGTCGGTTCGTCCGCCTCGCGTCGGGTTTCGAGGAACTCCTCGGCGTCGAGCGCGGCCATGCTCCCGGTGCCGGCGGACGTGATCGCCTGCCGGTATCGGGGGTCGGCGACGTCGCCAGCGGCGAACACGCCGTCGACCGTCGTCCGGGCCGTCGGCCGGCCGGCGTCGTCCGTCTGCGTGAATACGTAGCCGCTTTCGTCTCGCTCGACTCCGGTCTCGTCGAGGAACCGCGTGTTGGGCGTGTGGCCGACGGCGTAGAACACGCCGCCGACGTCGACGGTCTCCCGGTCGACATCGCGGCCGGACTCGGCCTTCTCCCGGGGATAGCCGTCGGGGTGAGAGATCAGGGTCGCGCCGGTGACGCCGTCCTCCTGAGAGCCGTGAATGGCTTCGAGTTCCGTGTTCCAGCGGAACTCGACGTCGTCGTGGTCGCGGGCCCGATCGGCCATGATCTCGGACGCGCGCAGTTCCTCGCGGCGGTGAACGACCGTCACGGAGTCCGCGAACTTCGCGAGGAAGAGCGCCTCCTCCATCGCGCTGTCGCCGCCGCCGATGACGAGGACGTCGTCGCCGCGGTGGAACGCGCCGTCGCAGGTCGCACACGTCGAGAGCCCGTACCCCATGAGTTCGTCCTCGTTCTCTGCGCCGACCCAGCGCGCGCTCGCGCCGGTCGCGACGACGAGGGCGCGGGTTCGAATGGTGTCGCCGGTCGACAGCGACAGCTCGAACGGCTGGTCATCGAGGGAGGCGTCGTCGATGCGGCCGTGCTGGAACTGAGCGCCGAACTTCTCGGCCTGCTCCTTGCCGCGCTGGACGAGATCCATGCCGCCGACGCCGTCGGGGAATCCGAGGTAGTTCTCGACGTCGGTGGTGAGCGTGAGCTGGCCGCCGGGTTCGTCGCCCTCCAACACCAGCGGGTCGAGGTCGGCGCGGGCCGCGTAGACCGCCGCGGAGAGGCCGGCGATTCCCGAGCCGGCGATGACGAGGTCGTGTGCGTCCGTACTCATTTAGTTCGTGTAGGAGTCGACGAGCGTTCGAAGCTGCTCTTCGCCCTGGAGGCCGACGATCTCCTCGACCTGTTCGCCGTCGGCGAACAGGACGAGCGTGGGGACGCCGCGGACGCCGTACTGGGCGGCGAGCTGTTGGTTCGCGTCGACGTCGACCTTCGCGACCGTCGCGGCGGTGTCGGCGGCGATGGTCTCGACGATCGGTTCGAGCATCTGGCAGGGGCCACACCAGTCCGCGTAGAAGTCCGTCAGGACGACGTCGTCTCGGCTGACGAGCGCGTCGAGTTCGCCGGCACTGTCGACGTGGGTCGGTTCGTTCGCGGAAGTGCTGTGCGCGTCGTTTGCAGTATCGGTTGTCATCACCAGTGTCTATGGACTACCGCCCATTAATTCTTGTCCTAATCCCACAATACTGCTGGCTAGCGAAGACAGCGACCGGGCATGACCAGATCCAATATCGGATATTTAGAGTTCTAGAGAGCGTTTTCAGCTAGAGGGCGCCCACACCACGCAGTCGCCGCACGAATCAGAATTGTATTGCGTGTGAACTCCTGGTGCTATGGTCGGAGTCGCCTCCGTCCACGTCAGCCCCACTCGGGCTCGAGCGCGTCGAGCAATCCGTCCACCTCGTCGGCCGTGTTGACCGCGTGGACGGACACGCGGATCGCGTTCGGGCTCGGGAGCGAGCGCACGACGAACCCCTCCGTCGCCAGCCGTTCGACCGTCGATTCGGGATCGTCGACGTCGATTGTGACGAGGCCCGACTCGGGCGGATCGGGACTGTAGAGCCGAGCGTCCGGAACGCCGTCCGCGAGCCGTCCGGCCAGCGTCTGGATTCGCTCCGCGATGCGATCGATTCCGATCTCGTCGATCGCATCGATCGCCTCGGCCAGGGCGACGTGGGGGGCGGGGTTCGACGACCCGACCTCGAATCGTCGGGCGCCGACCGCGAACTCGTAGGGATCCGCCGTCGGAGTCTCGACGCTCCGGTAGCCGACCGTGTTGGGCGTGAGCGACTCAGCGACGTCGCCGTCGACGTAGAGGAAGCCGCCGCCCCAGAGCCCCAAGAGCCACTTGTGGCCGGCCGCCGCGACCGCGTCAGCGCCCCACTCGCCGACGTCCATCGGGAGCTGTCCGGGAACCTGGACCGCGTCGACGAGCGCGAACGCGCCGGCTTCGTGGGCGATGTCGACGAGGTCGCTGACGGGCAACTGGGTGCCGTGCGTCCACGTCACCGCACTGAAGCACGCAAGTCGCGCGTCCTCAACGGCGTCGGCGAAGGCGTCGCGGTCGACACGGCCGTCGTCGGTTTCGACGACGCGAACGTCGACGCCGTTCTGTTCCAACCGCTGCCACGGGAGCGTGCCGGCGGGATGTTCGAGGTCGGTTCGAACGACAGTGTCGCCGGGCTCCCAGTCGATGGCGTTCGCGATAGCGTTGATGCCCGCGGTGGTGCTCTCCGTGAGCGCGATCTCGTCGGCGTCCGCGCCGACGAAGTCGGCGACGCGCGCTCGGGCCCGGTCGTAGGCGTCGAACGCAACCTCGTAGGGGTCGTTTCGAGCGCTCGTCTCATACTCGTGTGACTGCACGAATTCGGTGGCGGCGTCGACGACGTACCGGGGACTGGGGCCGTGGGCGCCGAAGTTGAGGTAGACGTCCTCGTGGAGGGCGGGCGTGTCAGCGCGAAGGTCTCTGGGAGTCATCGGTCGTCCGTTGGAGTCAGTCACTGAATCGAGCGAGCAGATCGCGGAGTGCCTGTTCGGTCTGGCCGCCGCGGAGCTGTTTCACGGGCTTCCCGTCGGCGAACAGGACGAACGTGGGCGTGCTCTGAGCACCGAACTCGATCGCCGTTTCGAGGTTCGACTCGATGTCGACCGTCACGACCGTCGCGTCCGTGTCGTCTGCGAGCGTATCGAGAACCGGCTTCATCCGCTTGCAGGTGCCACACCACTCCGTGTAGAACTCGACGAGCGTGACGCTGCTGTCCTCGACGATCGCCTCGAGGTCGCCGTCGCCGAGCGAGCGCACGCTGTCCGTCTTCGCTGTTTGTGTTGCCATTAACGGATTCTACGCACCGCACGGTTAATAGTCTTGGGCCTACTATACAATACCATTTGTGCGTACTCAGAGCACTCCCGTTGAGACCGGGCAGTGAGAACCCACGAACCAGAAACCACCCCGTTCGTGAGACTCCCGAGGGCATGCTCACGACCGTTCGAATACGAGCGCGTGATGGGACGTAGCAGGTCGACCTGTCGATCGAACGCAGCGGCTGACGCCGAGAGTACGGCATCGTTGGTTTCCGCTGGCGTCACCCGCAACTCTGCCGGCGGGTCGCGCCGTCCTCGCGAACGGGCCTCCGGGCCGACTGGCTCCAGCGAGAATAACGGGCGAGAACGTGTCATCGAGCAGTGCGAGCACCGTCGGGGCGGCGGCGTTTCGCGAGCGACAGACATCACTCGCCCCGGTCGATGAAGTAGTTACAGTCCAGCAACACACTGATTCGGTCATTCACATCACGCTTCGGGACAAGATCGCCGAGGAAGCTTTGGGATGTACTGGGGCCTATATATCAGAACAATCCGTAGTAAGACGTTCCTATACGCCAAAATGCATCCTATCGATCGGGACTCCTAATTACCAATATTATAAAATTACTTTCACAACCTCGCGAAACGTGAGTCTGCATGGTAGACCTCACCAGGCGGAACCTGATTGCGACGTCCGTCGCCGCTGCGGTCGGAGCCGGAATGTCCGGCGTGGCGAGTGCAGACGTAACAGAAACCGACACGGTCGGTGCACCGAGTGTCAAAGGAGAGATCGAGCGCTTCGTCACGACGTCTCTCGGGGCCGAAGTGACGGGGCCCTTCGTCTTCGAGAGCGACAACACACTGCTTTTCAGCCACCAGCATCCGAGCCGCGACAACCCCGAACCGTGGGCTCGCGGGGGGATTGGCTACGTGAGCGGATTCAATTTCACGCTCGACGGGAGCAACGACGACTTCGAGGAGCTGTCGGTGCCGACGACGGCCGACGAGCAGAACGAAGTCCGTACCAGTGAGGGCGAGTACGTCTTCCTCGCCAGACAGGAAGAGCCGATCAATAACGGAGACGAGCAACTCGGTGTCCCCGAGACGCCGGACGGCGACCCGATCGATCGGTTCGCGGGGAGCCGCTACACCGAGCCGGGGTACACGCCGGACTGCAACCAGTTCATCCCCACGAACGAAGCGGGAACCGAGGGCTATCTCTTCACCAACTTCGAGACGAGCCCCGGGAACGTCTCTCGGATTCCGATCTCGCGAACCGAGGACGGCGAGTGGGAGGCCGACCTCGACAACGCCATCAACCTCGCCAACACCGAGTCGCTCCGGAGCCTTGGCGGAACGCGGATCAACTGCGGGGGCAACCGCACCCCCTACGGCACCTACGTCTCCTCCGAGGAGGAGTACGCGATGCCGCGAACCAGCTACGGAGCCACCGTCAGCGAGACGCTGAAATCCGAGTCGGGTGCCGGCCTCCGGGGCGCAGCGCACTTCTGGAATCGACCGAATCCGGCGGAGATCTCGGGCAAGGACTATGTCACCTGGTACCCCCAGGGCGCGTTCGCCCTCACGGGCGTCGAACTGACCGCGTACTACCTCGGCGCGGACGCGGTCGACCAGGACGGTCCTGGGCAGTCGGGCTGGGACGTCGACACGCCGAGCGGTATCGACGCGCGCGCCAACGGCACGAGCGTCGAGGTCGACGAGTCGAACACCCGCGAGCCGATCGGCGAGGGCTACCCCAACAAGTACCGCTACGGCTACCAGGTCGAGTTCCGAGAGCCGACGGCGGAGACGCCAACCGCGGTCAAACACTACGCGATGGGGCGGGGCTCCTGGGAGATGCCAAGCTTCCAGCCGGACAACCGAACCGTCTACGAGCTCTCTGACGGCGACAACAAGGGGATCTACAAGTTCGTCGCCGACCAGCCCCTCGACAGCTACGACGACCCGATGCAGGTCTCGGGCACGCTCTACGTGGCCAAGGTGACCAACGCCGCCGCGAGCGCCGCCGACGCGGGCCAGCGGCGCTCGCCCGCGAACACGAACCTCGAACTCGAGTGGCTGCCGCTCGGCAACGCGACGAACGCCGAGATCGAGTCATGGATCGCCGACTACGACGACGTCACGCAGGTCGACTACCTCGAAACCCACGCCGACACCGACTGGCAGGAGAACCTCGACGCGGCCATCGAAGAGGCCGATCAGGAGGTCATCGCGAACGGCAACCAGAACTACATCTCGGATCAGGAGATCGTGGAGTGGGCGACGCAGTACGAACAGCGCGGCCCCGACGGCGTCGATGAGGAACTCCGCCGGGTTCCCTTCCTCGAGACGCGTGCCGCGGCGAAGGAAATCGGGGCGTCCACGGACTTCAACAAGGCCGAGGGCGTCGACAGCATCGACGGCGCGCAGCCAGGCGACTTCGTCTACATGGGCATCTCCGAGTTCAACGACGCCTTCGCCGACAGCTCCGGGGACATCCAGCTCGAGCGCGTCGACGGCGGCCTCGTCTACCGGGCTGAGCTCGACCAAGACTACGATATCTCGCGGCTCGAGCCCGCCATTGTGGGCCCCGACAGCACGGACTCCTCGGCCGTCTCCGACGACGCGCTGCTCAACGTCGACAACGTCCACGTGATGGACGACGGCCGCGTGCTGTGCTGTGAGGACGCCGACCAGCTCGGCCGCTCGTACCCCAACGACTGCCTCTACGTCTACCAGCCGAACGTCCTCGTCGACGTGGAGTCGGCGGCCGTGAGCCTCGGCGTGACCGGCACCGTCACCCTGTACGCCAAGTCGCTCCCGACCGGCTTCTCGGGCGCGCAGCTGAACGTCGCCGTCTCGAACCCCGATGTGGCGACGGTGACGGGCGTCGACTTCAACGACGCGCTGGGGCTCACCGAGAGCACGGTGACCGAGGACGGCTCGACAGCGAGTTTGCGGTTCGCTGACACGGAGCGCAAAGTCCAGCCCGGCGGACACCGGGTTCCGATCGCCGAACTCACCCTACGCGGCGACAGCACGGGTACGACCGATCTCGACATCTCCATCAATCAGATGGACGACGAGACCGGGGATCCAATCGACGCCGAGGATGGCTTCGGTGTGCTCGTCGTCGGGCCGCCGGCGGTTGCGGGCAGCGGCGCGCCCACCGACCCCGACGGCGACGGGCTCTACGAAGACCTGAACGGAAACGGCCGCCTGGACTACGAGGACATCCAGATCCTGTTCAGGAACTTCAACGCCGACAGCGTGACGATGAACGAGTGGGCGTACGACTTCAACGAGAACGGACAGCTCGACTACGACGACATCGTCGAACTCTTCGAGGAGGTCAACTGACCGTGTCACCCGTCGTCCGGTGTCGATTCGGCCGGCCGCGCCCGCCAGAGTCGGTCCGGAACCGGGCGACGGCCACCACGGGTTGTCCCGTCGCCCCCGAACTCGACGGCAGACAGGCGTTCCACACCGCACCTCAGGAGCAATGACTCACGACGCACCTTCGATCTCGATTCCGCTCGACGCCCGCCGTCGTCGCGCGGCCGTCGCGGCCTCGCTGGCGATGTTCGCCCTCCTCGGAGCGGTGGCGGCGACGGGGACGGCCACCGCACAGAGTGACCGACCGACGGTCGTCGTCGTCGGCAACGAGACCACTGTGAACGAAACCACGACGGTGAGGGTCGTCCTCACGAGCGCCCCCAACGGCCTCTCGGGCTACTACCTCGACCTACACGTCGAAACCGCCGGCGTCGCCCGGATCGAGTCGGCAAGTTACCCCGAACAGTTCGGCCTGACGAGTGCACCGAGGATTACCGACGGAACGACCGTCACGCTCGAAGCCGCCGACATGGAGGGCGCCATCGGTTCGGGAGCGACGAACGTGACGCTCGCGACCGTGACACTCGTCGGGGTCTCGCGCGGGAACGCGACGCTCACGGTCGACCCGCGACAGTTCGACGACGACGGCGGGGCCTTCACGCCGGCAACCCAGTCGGGAACAGTAGTCGTGACCGACGGCGCGTCGGAAACCCGATCCGACGGAGGGGGAACCGACGGAACCACCGCCGGAACCGACAGATCCGGTACCGCCGGCGGCGGAGAGACGACCGGCGCGTCCGCACCGCTGTCACCGATCCTCACGCTCGTCGCCGTAGGCCTCGCGGTCGCGGTCGGGCTTCGCCGGCGGAAGTAAGCGATCGAACCGCCCTTCGAACAGTCACTCCGCACGCCAATGTCACAATCACGATCCAGAGACGATCGACGCGAGGAACCGCCAGCCGACGGCGCCGAGTACGTCCACCGCGACTACGTGCTCGACGTGCGCATCGTCGAGCGAACGACAGACGACGGCGAAACCGTCTATCGGTTCGAGGCACCGAACCACAAGGGAAAAGAGTTCGCCGATCCCGACGCGGCCGAGTTGTACGCCGACGTCTACTTCGACGTCAACGGCTTCGTCGAGGAAGGCGTCGGCGAGCGCGGCGTCCCGATCGAGGTCGTCCAGGCCGGCCGGGACACGCTCATCGCCTACCTCCTGACCTGGCCCACTACCGACGCCGACTGGGTCGCCTCGTTCAGCGGCCGACGCCCGGAGAAGATCCGGCGATACTCGAGGCGTCTCCAAGAGCGAGCGGAATCGATCCGTGAGAAGATTGTCGCACAGGGCGTCGATTAGCGACGCGCCCCCACTCCGGTATTTGTTCGGTTCCTCGATCGAGGAAGGCCGGTTTTTTGTCCTGAAGCCCGGCTTCGCGCTCCACGGGTTGGCGCTCCGGTGTGCTCGAGGCGTGCTCGACGTATCTACCTGGAATCCGACGTGTCGATGCCCAGCAGTCGATAGAGGAGACAGACCCGGACGAGTCCGGTTCCGACGAGAACCAGCCCCAGCAGCGCCAGGACTGCGCCGACCGTCGATCCCAGACCCAGCAGGCCGCCCACTGCCGCCAGCCCGATGACCGCGAGACTCACACCGACGACAACGCGAGTCAGCCGGTCTGTCGCGCCAATATTGTGTTCCATACCCACGAGTGGGTCGCACTCGCCTAAGTCCTTTCGGCGGCTGGCCGGAGACCGACGCAGTCGGTGAACGACGGGCGTCTCTCCTAGAAGAAAGATAGACCGCTACTGGGCTCTCTGAGACCGCCACGCTGCCGGAAGCTGTGCGTAGACGACCGCGTTGTCGACGAGCACGTCGACGGGGACGTACTCGTCGGGCGCGTGGACGGTGTCGGTTCCGAGCGCGAACTCGACAGTCGGGATGCCCGCGTTCCGGAGGGTCTTCGCGTCCCCGCCGCCCGTGGCACTCCGCCGGAAGATCCGCTCGCCCGTGACGGCCGCCGCCGTCGACGCGACGGCTTCGACGAGCGGACTGTCTGGAGCCTCGGCGGTCCCGACGCTCCACGAGACGTCGGCTATCGTGATGCCCTCGCAGTCGGCGACGCACTCCCGAATCGCCGCGAGCACGTCGGGCGTGTGGACGCCCGCCGTCAACCGCACGTCGATCTCGGCGCGAGCGGACTGCGGGACGCTGTTTACCGCGTCACCTCCCTCGACGACGCCGAGATTGATCGAGGGATAGTGGAACAGCTCGCGGGCCGCGTCCTCGCCCATCGACGGGCCGTAGTATTCGACCGACTCCTCGATGATCGGCTCCACGTCAGCGTCGATATCGAGGCGTTCGGAACCGAACTGCTCGCGCACGGTCTCCACGGCATTGTACAGCCGGTCGATCGCGTTCACGCCGAGTACCGGCCGCGAGCCGTGGGCGCCCTCGCCGCTGGCTTCGAGCGTCAGCCAGATACTGCCCCGGTCTGCGACCGTGACGGAGTGCCGGCCCTCCTCGCAGGTCGGCTCCCCGATGACGCAGGCGTCCGCGTCGAGACCCCTATTCTTCAGCAGCGCGGGCAGGCCCGCGTCTCCGCCCACCTCCTCGTCGCTCACGAACGCGAACAGGAGGTCGACGGGTGGCTCAGTGTCGGTGCCTGCGAACGCCCGAATCGCGAACAGCATCGACGCCACGGCGCCCTTCATGTCGGTCGCGCCGCGACCGTAGACGCGGTCGTCGACGCGCTCGCCCAGGGGGTCGCGTGTCCACGCCTCGTCGTCGAACGGAACCGTATCGAGGTGGCCGTTGTACAGCAGCGTGCGGTCCGACTCGCCAGCGACCCGAACGAGCAGGTTCGGCTTCGCCGGGTCGACCGCGAACCGCTCGACGCCCACCGGGAGCGGCTCGAGGAAGCCCTCGATCTCGGCGACGATCTCGCGCGTATCGCCGGGCGGGTTCGACGTCTCCGTTCCGAGGAGATCCATGGTGAGCGCGACCAGTTCCTCGCGGTGCGTCCGAACATACGCCGGGGGCTCCGTCGCGCCCATCAGCCATCGAGCTGCCCGTCGAGCACTTTCGCCGCCGTGAGAATCGGATCCCAGACGGGACTGAACGGTGGCGCGTACGCCAGGTCGGCGTTCCGGAGTTCGGTCACCGTCATCCCGGCCGTGAGCGCTGTCGCGACCGTGTCGATGCGCTTTGCGCCTTCCGCACCGACCACGCTTCCGCCCAGGAGCCGACCGGAGTCCCGGTCAGCCACCAGCGTAACGGTGAGCTCCGCGCCGTCCGGGTAGTAGTGGGCTCGCGTCGACGCCGTTACCGTGGCCGAGACGGGATCGAAACCCGCGTTCCGCGCCCGCTCCTCGTCGAGGATTCCGGTTCGAGCGGCACCACGGTCGAACGCTTTGACGATGGCCGTGCCGGCGATCCCGCCGACCGGTTCCGGATCGCCGGTGACGGTCTGCCCGATCGCGCGGCCGGCGCGGTTAGCCGTCAGCGCCAGGGGCACGTGATCCGGCTCGCCGGTCACGACGTGGCGCGCCTCCGCACAGTCGCCCGCAGCGTAGATGTTCTCGTAGTTCGTCCGCCCGAACTCGTCGGTCGCAATCGCCCCGGTGTCGCCCAGGTCGATACCGGCGTCGGCCGCCAGGTCGGTGTTCGATTCGACGCCGACCCCGACGATGGCGATATCGGCGGGATGGGACTCGTCGTCGAGAGTGACGCGGTCGACCCGCTCGGATCCCTCGAAGCCGGAGACGGCCGTGTCGAGGTGTAACTCGACGCCCTGTTCGCGGAGGTGGTCTTCGACGACCTCGGCCACCGCGTCACCGAACGGCTGCAGCACGTGGGGGAGCATCTCGTAGAGGCTGACGTCGACGCCGCGCGCCGACAGCGCTTCGGCCATCTCGATACCGACGTATCCGCCGCCGACGATGGCTGCGGAGTCGGGGGAGTGCTCGGTGACGTAGCCTTCGATGGCGTCGGCCTCGTCCATGTCGTGGATGGTGAACACGCCATCGAGGTCGAGGCCGTCGAACGGCGGTTCGATAGCGCTCGCGCCCGTCGCGACGAGGAGGTCGTCGTAGGGCTGGTCGAACGTCTCGCCGTCGCCCTCGACCGTGACGGTTTCGGCCGCGGGGTCGATGTCGACGACCTCGTGGCCGGTTCGGAGGTCGACGTCTCGCTCGTCGCGGAACTCCTCTGGCGTCACGGCGACGAGGTCGTCCAAGTCCTCGACGTCGCCTTTGACGTAGTAGGGCATTCCGCAGGCGGCGTAGGACACCCACTCGCCCTGCTCGAAGACGACGACGTCCAGCGCCGGGTTCTCGCGCTTGGCCTTGCTCGCGGCGCTCATTCCTGCGGCGTCACCGCCAACGACGACGAATGTGTCGCTCATGTCTCGACGTTAGTGCGGTGGAATGAAAAGTATTTCTCGCGTTCCACAATATTGTCACTCGCCCCGCGGAGCCCGAACCGACCGAGGCGTCAGGTCACAGATCGGGCGGCCGAACGCCAGGAACCCGCCGACGATGCCACCGGCGGCGAACCGGTCGCCGAATGGCTCCTCGGCGAGCGATCGCGGGTAGACGAACGCGCCCGCGAAGACACCAGGTGCGGTGAGAAACGCGTCGTCTGCTGGAGTCCGGGAGCCCATCCGAGCGTCGATCGGAGCCGGCAGGCGGCCGGTCACAGTCCCCGGGAAGACGACGGTCGCGATGCCGATACTGACGCTTCGAACACCCGCCTGCGCGAGAGCGAAACGGGCGTCACCGTTCGAACGCCGCGTCTTCGAGCGTTTGGATCACGTCGTACGGATCGTGCGCCCCGTCGTTTTGAAGGACGGCGACGAGGCCGGTCGTTTCTGTAACAGGCACGACGACGGTGACCGTCTCCTCGTAGACCCGGACAGTTGCGCGTAACGCCTGTCCGTGGTGGCCTTCGTACGCTCTGATACCCATGCCCTCCAGCTGAATGTTCTCCAGAATCGCGGTGATGTCCGCCGTGGTGTACTGGGCGGACGCAGAGCTGTCCCGATACGGAACGCTGTACTCGCCGTTCTCGTAGGCGGCGATCCCGACCAGTGTGTCACCGACGCTGTCCGTCAACGCTGGTTTGCTCTCGCGCGCGACGTCGGCAAGCGACCGGTCGCTGTCCGTCCGCCGTTCTGCCGACGTGGAGGTGTCGGCCATGGAGTTACGTATGGGTCTCGACGGCGGCGCGGAGCCGTGATTCGTCCTGCATACCGACAAGTCGTTCGACCGGCTGCCCGTCGGCGAACAGGACGAGCGTGGGGACGCTGCGGACGCCGTACTGGGCGGCGAGCTGTTGGTTCGCGTCGATGTCGACCTTCGCGACCGTCGCGGCGGTGTCGGCGGCGATGGTCTCGACGGTCGGTTCGAGCATCTGGCAGGGGCCACACCAGTCCGCGTAGAAGTCCGCCAGGACGACGTCGTGCTCGTCGACGGTTTCCGTCAGCGCGGCCTGTCCGCTGATCTGAACCGGCGTCGAGGGGGTCGACGTGGTGGGCTCGGTCTCCGGTTCGGATTCGGCTCGGCTGCGCAGTTCTTCCAGTTTTCGCTGTCGGATGTCCTCTATCTTCTCCGCCATGGTGTCGTTCTTCGGCGCACGACGACTTAGTTGTTTTGCAGTATTTGTACAATACTGTCTGGGTGGGAGGGCGACGCGACGGCGCAGGACATCCGTGGAACGGTTGTGACGGTCACTCCGGAGCGGGCGGTTCGTGCGTCCCGAAGTCGGGGTGGGTCTCCTGCATCCAGACGTACACGACCGCTCCCGAAGCGAACATCAACAGGCCGATCACGTAGAACGCGGCCTCGATGCTCAGCACCTCCATCGAGAGGCCGATAAGGATCGCACCGACGCCGTAGCCGGTGTCCCGCCACATCCGGTAGACGCCCATCCCGGTCGCACGCCACGTCGGGTGCGCGGCGTCCCCCGGCACCGTCATCAGGTTCGGGTACAGCAACGCCATCCCGAGCCCGGACGCCCCGGAGAGCACGGCCCACGCGAGGTAGCCCTCGACCAGTACCATTCCGAGGACGCCCGCGCCGGCGAGGAACATCCCGGCGAGAACCGGCGGTCGGCGGCCGATCCGGTCGGCGAGGCCGCCGGTCGCGATCTGGAGGAAGTACATCGCGCTGTGCACGGCGACGACGAACCCGACCGCCGCGATGCCGAGCCCCTGATCCGTGAGGTACAGCGGAACGGCGAGCCAGAACAGCGTGTCGACGAACTTCTCGATGTGGCCCGCCTGTGCCGCGGCGAACAGCGTCTTATCGCCGTAGGTCGCGCGCTTCAGCACCTCGACAAACGGGAGGTTCGCGTCGTGGTGGTCGTCGTCCTCGACCTCCAACTCCGCGAGGTGGACGGTCTCCTTGATGAGGAAGATCGAGACGAGGAACGCCAGCCCGACGACGGCCGCGAGGAAGTAGAACGGCTCCGGTCGAAGGCTCGTCCGGGCGGCGATGACGCCCGTCACCCAGGCGCCGACGGCGACGCCGGTGTACCCGAACGCCTCGTCGATACCGACCGCGAGGCCGCGCTGGTCGGGGCCCGCGATGTCGATCTTGGCGTTGATTGCCATACTCCAGGTCAACGCCTGATTGATCCCCAGCAAGACGTTCCCAACAGTGATCCACGCCCAGCTCGGAGCGTAGATGAGGATGATGGGCAGCGGGAGTGCGGTCGCCCAGCCGAGGACGAGGACGGGCTTGCGACCGTACTCGCCGCCCCACTTCCCCGCGTAGAGGTTCAGGAGGCCCTTGACGAAGCCGAATGAGACGACGAACGACCCGATGACGAGCAGGGACTCGACGCCGAACACGTCCCGGCCCAGCACCGGGACGACGGCGCGTTCGGATCCGATGGTCAGCCCCGTCGCGAACACCAGGAGGACGTGGAGTGAGAACTGGCCGAGGTGCTCACGGATACCCTGTTTGTGTGCGAGTTCCGTGCCCATGGATTACTCGGCGGCGCAGTTGTTGGGGCCCAGTTCCAGCCCGGCCAGTTCGTCGGCCGGAACCGACTCCTCTCCCACGTTCGCCCGCTTGACACGCTCGAAGTTCGGCGGATGATCCGGAATGTCCGCTGCGAGTTCCTCGACGAACGCTTCGCGGTCGCGGCCCAGATCGTCGTTCCGGTCTTTGACTTCGGCAAGGGTCGCAGCGACCGGCGGTTCGGGCGAGCCAGGATCGTGGGCCGGCAGGACGAGCGCGTCGTCCGGTCGATCGAGCACTCGCTGAAGGCTCTCGTAGAGCGTAGCCGCGTTCCGTTCGACATCGGAATCCTCGATGCCGGCTTCGACGCCGAGTTCGACGCGACCCACGCTCTCGTGGAAGAGTGTGTCGCCCGTGAACAACGCCGCCCCCTCGATGTCGAACGAGACGCTTCCCTCGCTGTGGCCCGGCGTGTGAATGACCTCGACGTCGCTCTGACCGACCGTCACGGCCTGGCCGTCTTCGAGGGGGGTCGCGTCGAGCGCGAGCGCGTCCTTCGGGTGAAGGTAGTAGGGTGCGTCGTGTCGGGCGGCGAGCTCCGCAGCTCCGGAGACGTGGTCGGCGTGGGCGTGCGTGTCGAAGACGCCGACGAGGGTGGCATCGTACTCGTCGAGAATCAGTTCGTACTCGTCGAGATAGTGCGACGGGTCGAAGACGGCGGCCTCCCCGTCCGAGACGAGAACGTGTGAAAGACAGCCCGTTCCCGGACGCGCGACCTGGACGAGCGTGCTATCGAGGTCGGCCGGTACTTCTGCGTGCCGGTGGACGCGGCTCCAGCCATTCATCCCGTCGGTAAGCGTTACTGCGTCGTAGCCCAGTTCGTTGAGGATCGCTGTCGCAGTCTGGGCGGCGACGCCTGCGGCGCAGACCGTGACAATCCGCTTCTCACGGGGCAGGTCGGAGAGGGCGTCTTTGGCCTGTTCGGGGTCGTCAGTGAGTTCGTCGTAGACGTCGACGTTGACACTCCCCGGGATATGCCAGTCCTCGAAGTCCGCTTCGTGGCGGATATCGACGACGAGCGGGTCTTCGTCGCCGTCGTGTACCAGTTCGCTAAATTCGTCCGGCGGTAGTTCCTCCATCTGTGTGTCCGTATAGTAGGGAGACCGGCAACAGGCTACTGCCGGACATGACCGGCACCGTTAATTTTGACGAGGCCCGAGGTGTTCGTATGAGTCTGTACGAGGCGTCGATCCGGGTCAAACACGAGTGTCCGTACCGGTCGATCTCGGAACGCTACCCGGACTTAACGATACGCGAGTGGCCGCTGAGCGACTGCCAAGTTCTCGAAATCACAGCCGAGGCGACGCCCACCGACGAGTTACTCGCGGAGATCGATCAGCTCGGCACCGTGCTGCACGAGTCGGCGGAGGAGGACGGGTATCACGTCGTGACGCAGTCCTGTCTCTGCTCGCTCGAGGAATCTATCGTCGACCGATTCGAGAAACACAACTGCCTGTATCAGTCCCCGACGATCTACCGACAGGGCTGGGAGCACTACACGGTGATTGCGTTCGATGGAGACGACATCCGGGGGCTGCTCGGTGACTTGCGATCTGATAGAGAGATCGAACTCCTCTCGAAAACCTCGATTTCGGAGAAACAGGTTCCGCACAGTATGTTGGCCCCGGTCGACCAGCTCTTCGAAAACCTCACAGACCGGCAGGTGGCAGCACTCCAGTTAGCGCTCAAAACGGGCTACTACGAACAGCCACGGCAGACGTCGCTGCGTGACCTCGCCGAGCAGACGGCAGTCGCCCGCTCGACGTACGAGGAACACCTTCGAAAGGCGGAGAACAAACTCCTCACGAACGCCGGTCAGTTCCTCCGGTTAGTCACCGCGATGACGACATCGAACCCGCTACAGGTCGAAACACCCCCGCAGGAAGAACAGGCCGCCGACTGAAATTAGCTAACCCGGCCGAGGAGTTGCGCGGGTCGTTTTCAGGTTTTCTTCCTTAGTTCGCGGCGCAGTTGTTCGGGCCGAGTTCGAGCGATTCCACGTCGCCGCCAGGCTGGGTCTTCCCCCAGTTGATCTGCTTGATCTCGTTGTAGTTCGCGGGCTCCTCTGCGAGGCTCTCGACGATGGTCTCGACGAACGCCGTCTCGTCGCCGTCCGCGACGTAGCTCAGGAGTTCGTTGTTGGCTTCCGCGGTGAGGGCGTCGAGTTCGGTCGCGACCGGACGGACGTCCTCGTCACTGAAGTGGCCGGGGAGGACGACGGTGTCGTCGTCGAGGTCGGTGAGGCGGTCGAGGCTGTCGAACAGCTGAGAGGCCGCGTCCCGAACCGCGTCCTCAGAACTGTCCTCGAGGTCGGGGCGGCCGACGCTGCGGAGGAACAGGGTGTCCCCGGAGAGGAGCGCGGAGCCGAACTGGAAGGACGTGCTGCCGGGCGTGTGGCCGGGCGTGTACAGCACGTCGAGTTCGCGGTCGCCGACGGGGATCGTGTCGCCGTCCGCGAGTTCGGTGACCGCGTCGAGTTCGCCCGCGTCCGCTTCGTGGAGGTAGTATGGGACGTCGAGTTCGCCGGCGAGGCGGCGCGCGCCCGAGACGTGGTCGGCGTGGGCGTGCGTGTCGGCGACCCCGACGATGGAGAGGCCGTGTGCGTCGGCGATGTCGAGGTACTGTTCGATGTACTGCGTCGGGTCGACGACGACGGCCTCGCCGTCGTCGTGGACGAGGTAGGAGACGCAGCCCGTCCCGGGGCGGACAACCTGGATGACGCCGTCCGTGGTGGCGTCGTACTCGCGGTGGACGCGGCCCCAGCCGTTCATGCCGTTGTCGACGGACGCCGCGTCGAAGCCGTGCTGGCGGAGGAATTCGGCGGCCCGGGCGGACGTGACGCCGCCGACGCAGACGACGGCGATCTCCTCGTCTTCGGGGAGGTCGTCGAGGTGCGTTTCGAGCGTCGAGTAGTCGTAGTCGAGCAGGTCGTCGTAGATCGGGAGGTTTGTGCTCCCGGGTATCTGCCACTCGTCGTAGTCGGCTTCGTTGCGGACGTCGAGGACGAACAGGTCTTCGGCGTCGTCTTCGGCGATTCGCCGTGCGACCTCGGACGGCTCGAACCCAGTATTGCTCATTGCATCCAATACTACACAGTCCCGCCGATATAAATGTGTTGCGTAGAGCAGACGCGCACACCACACGATACGCGTTCGGCGGGCCGAATAGCCTCGTCCCCTCCGATACAGCCCCCGCCACGAACGGCCGCGCACGATAGCCGGGTCGCCAATTATTTCGCGCTCCGCCCACGACTGTATGCGTATGGGACATCACACGTTCGACGCCGCCCAGGCGGCAAACCTGGAGGACGCCGCGACGCGCTACCGCTACCTCTCGCGAGAAGAACTCGTCTGGGCGCTCGACCCGGACGAATCAGCGACAGTCGCAGACCTGGGCAGCGGAACCGGCTTCTACACGGACACGATCGCACCGCACGTCGCGCACGTCTACGCGATCGACGTCCAGGACGCCATGCACGACTACTACCGCGAGAAGGGCGTGCCCGAGAACACCGAACTCGTCACGTCGGGCATCGAGACCCTCCCCCTCGAGTCGAACCGGCTGGACGGGGCGGTCTCGACGATGACGTATCACGAGTTCGCGAGCGCGCAAGCCCGATCCGAACTCGCGCGCGTCCTCGCGCCCGGCGGCCGCCTCGTCGTCGCGGACTGGTCGGCGGACGGCACCGGCGACGCCGGCCCGCCGCTCAGTGAGCGGTTCACCGCTGACGACGTAACGACCGCGCTCCGCGAGTCCGGCTTCGATATCGAGTTCCGAGCAACCCGGCCGGAGACGTTCCTCGTCGTGGGTGTCGCCGGTGAGTAGCATCGGTCCGTCCCGACTGGACGACCGCCGCACCGACGGGGACGTGTTCGTTCTCGACATTCGTCCCGAACAGGACTACCGAGAGAACCACATCCCGGGAAGCACCAACGCGCCGGTGTACGAGGAACTCCAACGCGGAAACCTCGACGCGCTCGACCCGCATCTGTCGGGGCTTCCCGACGACACGGAAATCGTGACCGTGTGCAAGGCTGGCGTCGTCGCACGGAAAGCCACCACCCGCCTCCAGGAAGCGGGCTACACGGCGACGACGCTCACCGGCGGATACGCTGGCTGGCGTCAGTACGAGCAGAACACCGTCCTGTACAGAGTGCTTTCCGCGCTCCGAACGCTCGGTCGGTGACCGCCTGCACGCGCGAGCTAGCTCTCGGCGGGCGTGGCGGGCTGGGGCTCGTCGCCGTACTTCTCCTCGAACTCGCCGATGAGCTGCCCCATCTTCGCGTACCAGTCGTTGAGCAGGCGCTGCATCTCGTTGGTCACCTCGTCCGCGTCCCGGGACTCGTAGACGTGGTAGTAGCCGCCCTGTTCGTAGTTCACCTGTTCCTTCTGGATGAACCCGGCCTGGAGCAGGCGCTGGACTGCGCGGTACGCGGTCGAGCGCTCGCGGTCGATCTGTTCCGCGATCTCGTCGACGGTCAACGGTTCTCCCGTCTCCTGGAGTAACTGGAAGATGTCTCGGTCGATCGTCTTGAGGTCGTGGAAGCACTCGAGCAGTCCCTCGCACTGCATGTCCCGCCGGAGCATCTCGCTCATGGAGTCAGCCATCGTTACGAAATAGTAGTGGTTACAGCCTCAAAAGTGTTTGTGTAGTCGGCACAATACTGTTCGCGCGTGGTGTCGGCGCGGCCCGACTTACGTGCCGACGAGCCGACACCACAGCCCGCTACCATCGTCCCGCATTTGACAGACCGCAGCGAGGACGACGGCGCCACTGACGAGGAGCGCGGACCCGAAGATGAGCGCGGTGCTCATCGTGTTGAGCAGCTCGATGCCGTAGACCGACCCGAGCTTGTTCGACGCGACCGCGAGACTCCCTGCGAGCAACATCGCGGCGAAGTATCCCTTGATGTCGTCCTCGTCCACGAGGTTCGTCGCGCCGGCGCCGACGCGAGCGCCGAGCGCACTCCCGAGGAGAAGGAACGCGACCACAGGCAGCGCAACGGACCCGGACTCCGCGTACGTGAACGCGCCGAACGCCCCCGAAATCGTGATCTGGAGGATGTCCGTCCCGACGGCGATGGCCGCGGGAATGCCGAGTCCGTACATCATCGCGGGCATCAGGAGGAACCCGCCGCCCACGCCGAGGAACCCGGAGAGGACGCCGATGACGAGACCGACCGCGAAGACGATGGCACCGGAGACCCGAACGCCGCCGCGGAACGTCACCATCGGCGGGATGTGAATGGACTGCACGCGGTCCGCGAGGTCGAGCCCGTCGTCGCCGTTCGAGGTCGAGCGCGCATCGCGGAGCGTGAACGCGCCCACGGTGGCGAGCAGGCCGACGTAGGCGACGTTGATGATGAGGTCGGCCCTGCCGGTGGCTTCGAGGAAGAACACGACGCTCTTCCCCGCTTCGATGCCGATGGTCATCGCGGCGGTCATGATGGCCGCGAGTTTGTAGTCCACCTGGCCGTGGTCGCGGTGGCGGAGCGCGCCGATGACGCTCGTTCCGAACACGAACGCGAGACCGCTCCCGACGGCGACCGGCGAGGGATAGCCCATCACGAGCAGCGCGGGCGTCACGAGGAACGACCCGCCCATGCCGAAGAACCCGAAGAGGGTGCCGATGAGCAGGCCGAACCCGACGAAGACCGCGACCATCGCGAGGCTCATTCCGAGGATCGCCATCGTCAGTCACCTCCGAGGGCGTCGAGGACGGTCGACCCGACCGTTTCAGTGAGCGCGCCGTACACGAGGTAGAGGGCGATGGCCTCCGCGAGGACGGTCCCGACGGTGAGTCCCGCCTGCACCGACCCGCTCGCGGACTCTATGCCGAACATCTTACGCGCCCCCCATAGACGTGTCTTTGCGTGTCACTACTGTACAATACTGCTGGCGTTTCCGGATGTCGAGTGACTTCGAATACATGACGGTTAGTTCCCCCCCGTAGTGCTGCTGAGACGCGCACGGACGTAGCCCTGTGCGTACGCGCCGACGAACATTCCCCCGATCGCCCAGAGGATGACGTAGTTTCCGACGCCGAAGCTCGCGTAGGCCGCCCCGGGACAGATGCCGGAGAGCCCCCAGCCGACGCCGAATATCGCGCCGCCCACGACGACGTTGCGGTCGAACTCTTTCACGCGGCGCGTGTACTCGCTCGCGGTGAGCGGCGCGCGGTCGAGGTACCGCGTCGCCACGGCGAACGTGATTCCGGTGACGACGGCGGCCCCGCCCATCACGAAGATGAGCCCGAAGTCGTCGAACTGGAGGAAGTCCAGCACGACTTCCGGGCGCGCCATGCCGCTGATGGCGAGTCCGAGGCCGAACACCAGCCCGCCGGCGAAGATGACGGGCAGGAACAGCGCGCTCCGGGTGTCGCCGCTCATGGCGACACCCCCAGCGCCTGCACGAGCTGTGCGGTTCCGATGGCGAACACCATGAACGTCGCGACGTTCACGATCGAGGTGTTCGAGAGCGAGCCGACGCCGCAGACGCCGTGGCCGGACGTACAGCCCTTCCCGAGCCGAGTGCCGACGCCGACGAGCACGCCGCCGCCGAGCAGCCGCCACCACTGGACGTCGGTCGTCCAGACGCCGGGATCCGGCGCGAGGGCGAGCCCCCAGACGGCCGCGCCACTGACGATACCGAGCGTGAACACGACCCGCCAGCCGCGCGACTGGACGTACTTGAAGCGGTTGAACCGCTCGACGTCCGAGACGTACGACAGCGTGGATTCGAGGAACGTGCTCGCGCCCGCGATGATCCCCGTGGCGAGGTAGATGATCGCCGCGCCGAGGCCGACGAAGAGTCCGCCGACCAGGTACGGCAGTATCCCCCGCGGGAAGAACGTCTCGAGCGCGAGCGGCTGGAGGAGCGGTTCCATCGTTAGTTAGTCATTGCCTCTTCGCTCGCGGCGCAGTTGTTCGGGCCGAGCTCCAGTTCGAGGGCCTCCTCGTCGTCGGGGGACTGCTGGCCGAGGTTCGTTGCGATGATGTCCTCGTAGTTCGCCGGCTGGGGCGGCATGTCCGAGACGATGAACTCGACGAACTCGTCTTCGTCCATCGTGAGCGCGTCCATCCGCTCGACCAGGTCGCCGAGTTCGGCGGTGTAGGTGCCGTCGTCGTTCGGGGTCGCCGCGTCGCTGAAGTGCGCCGGTGCAACGACCGTTTCGTCGGGACGCGAGAGCACCTTCTCGTTGAGGCTCTCGTAGAGCGTGCGGGCCGCGTCCTTGGCCGCCTCGGGGTCTTCGAGGTCGGGGCGCGCGACGCTCTCCGTGAACAGGCCGTCGCCGGTGAACAGCACCGAGTCGACCGCGTACGCGGTCATGCCCGTGGTGTGGCCGGGCGTGGCGACGACGTCGATGTCGGTGTCGCCGAGGGAGAGGGTGTCGCCGTCCGCGACGGTCTCGTAGGGCTGGTCGTAGTCGACGCCGCGCTCGACGGCCGCTTCCGGGAGGACGGCCGTCGCGTCGGTTTCGGCGGCGAGGTCGCGGAGGCCGGAGATGTGGTCGGCGTGGATGTGCGTGTCGAGGACGTACGTGAGGTCTGCGCCGAACGCGCGTGCGTCCTGCACGTACTGCTCGGTGAACGCCCGCAGCGGGTCGATGACCGCCGCTTCGCCGTCGGCGACGACGAGGTAGGCGAGACAGCCGCTGGACGGGCGCTGGTACTGGACGACCGTCGCGTCGGTGTCCACGTCGAGTTCCTGGTACTCGTAGATGCTCGCCCAGCCCTTCATCCCGCGTTCGAGGTGTTCGACGTCGTAGCCGGCGTCTTCGAGGTTCTCGGCGACGAGTTCGCTCGATCCGCCTTTCGCGCAGAGCGCGGTGATGCGGCGGTCGTCGGGAAGCTGTTCGTGGAGGGCTTCCGGGATGCCGTCGAGCAGTTCGAAGTACGGGTAGTTGACGATGTCGACGGTTTCGCCGTCGATGTGCCACTCTTCGAAGTCGCCTTCGGAGCGTGCGTCGAGGATGAACACGTCCTCGCCGCTGTCGATGCGCGCTTTCAGGTCGGTCGGCGTGACTGCGTCGATTGCCGCGTCGTCGTTGTCGGTCATCTTCACTCCCCCCTATCGACTGCTTGCAAATAAGGCTTTGTATAGTAGTTCATTTTCTGCACAACACCGTACCGGGTTTTATCCCGCCAATGAGCGGTTGTAGCGCATTTTCTCCCGAAACTGCGCCCCCTGTATTGTCCTATATTTGAGTTACTACCGATACGTTTTTCTAATACCGTACAATATTGGGGAGTGAAGTCAAAACCATGACGCAGTACGAAGTCACAGAGACGCTCGACGTGAAAGGACAGAACTGCCCCATGCCCGTCGTCAAGACGAAACAGAGCATCGACCAGCTCGCCGAAGGCGAGATCCTCGAAGTTCTCGCAACCGACCCCGGAAGCATGAGCGACCTCGGCGGCTGGGCCGACACGACGGACGGCGTCGAACTCGTCGACCAGCAAGAGGGCGACGACGTGTACACGCACTACGTGCGCAAGACGGAGTAAGAACGATGGAGAAAATCGGAATCATCGTCGACGACGACAGCCCGAAGAGCCTCGCGATGGCGATGAACCTCGGCCACACGGCGCTCGCCTCCGACACCGAAGTTCTCGTCTACTTCACCTTCGACGGGCTCACCCACCTCCTCGAGGGCGAGAACGACCTCTCGGAGATCGAGGCCCTGCTCGACGAAGGGATGCCGAACCCCTACGAGCTGCTCGACGCGCTCGTGGCAGACGGCGGCGACCTCGTCACGACGGTCGCCTGCACGACCACGCTCGACATGCTCGAGTGGGACGAGGACGCCATCGACGAGTCTGTCACGACGAAGTTCGCCGGCGCAGCGACGTTCCTCGACGAAGTCGAGAACGCCGACCAAGTGTTCACGTTCTAACGATGAGCACGGACACGCCCGACACGCCGGCCGACGACCCGCCCTCGCGTGCGGAACTCGCCGCGCGAATCGACGAGCTCGAACAACAGCTCGCGGCGGCGACGGACGACGGCCAGCAGAAGATGAGCATCATCGCGACCAAGGGCACGCTCGACATGGCGTACCCGCCGCTCATCCTCGCCAGCACCGCCGCCGCGTTCGGCTACGAGGTCACCGTCTTCCACACCTTCTGGGGGCTCGACATCCTCCACGAGGAACGCTCGAAAGACCTCAAGCTCAGTTCGGTCGGCAACCCCAACATGCCCGTCCCGAACGCTGTCGGCGCGCTCCCCGGCATGGACCGCGTCACCACGAAGATGATGGAAAAACGCATCGCCGACAACGACACCGCCACCATCGAGGAACTCATCGACACCTCCCTCGACATGGGCGTCGAATTCCAGGCGTGCCAGATGACTATCGACCTCATGGACTACGACGAGGACGCCTTCTACGACGGCGTGACGACCGGTGTCGGTGCCGCCACCGCAATCCAGGACATGGCCGACGCCGACATCCAACTCCTCGTCTAGCCGCCCGAATGCCGCGACGCGTCCTACCGCCCACCGCGCGCCGCGCACGGGTCGTCCGAACGAGACGGGACACAATACCTATTACTCACGCAGCTGTATTGGACAGTATGTCCTATACTCTGGACAAGCGTGTCGCCGGTGAGTTCGACGACGTCGTCGAACAGACCATAGACGCCCTGTCCGAAGAGGAGTTCGGCGTCCTCTCCGACATCGACGTCCAAGCGACGTTCGAGGAGAAACTGGACGCGGAGTTCCGCCAGTACCGAATCCTCGGCGCCTGCAACCCACCGCTCGCACAGCAAGCCCTCGACGAGGAACTGCAGGTCGGCGCGCTCCTCCCCTGTAACGTCGTCGTCTACGAGACCGACGACGGCGAAATCGGCGTGAGCGCCGTCGACCCCGAGGTCATGCTCTCCGTCGTCGACAACCCCGACCTCGACCCGGTCGCGGCAGACGTGCGAGAGCGATTCGAACGCGTCCTCGACGAACTCCCCGACGCCTGACCCACGCACCACGCTCACGGCGGTTCGAGTGACCGTACGGTCGCGAACACGCGTCTGCGGGGACGGCGGTATCTTGAACCGGATTGAGGTAGTACTCGCGGGCAATGGCTAGTACCGCCACGGTCCTCGGTTCCGCGCGGCTCCTCCTCGTCGGGACGGCGCCGTGGGTCGAGACGTTCGAGGCGCGTCTCACGGCGCGGACGGACGCTCACGTCGACAGGGTTCAGACGGCCGACGGCGCGCTCGACGCGGTCGGTGACGACGTGGACTGTGTCGTCACCGGCGACGCGCTCGCGGACACGGACGGTCTCGACCTCGTCCGCGCACTCCGCTCCGAGACCGGATCGCTCCCGATCGTCCTGTGTACCGCGAACGGATCTGAACGCCTCGCCAGCGACGCTATCGCCGCGGGCGTCACGGATTACGTCGCGTTGAGCGGCGACGACACGCTCCCGGAGAACCTGCACGAGCGCGTCGAGCGACACATCCGGGGCGCGCGGCGGACGACAACGCAGCGCGACCGCGCCCGACAGTTCGACGCGATCTTCCACGATTCGCGGACGGCCACGTGGGTGCTGGAGCCGACCGGGGAACTCGCGCGTGTCAACGAGACCGCCCGCGACCTCATCGACGCGGCTGTCGAGTCGCTCGTCGGCCAGCCGTTCTGGGAGCTTCCCTGGTGGTCCGAACGGGCAGGCACGCAGTCAGACATTCGACAGGTCGTCGAGAACACGATGCAGGGCGAGTTCGGGAACGTCGTCGTGACAAGAGACGTCCCGGACGACACCGCGCGCGTGCTGGATATCGCCGCCCGACCCGTTCACGACGAGCGGGGGACGCTCGTCGCCATCGTCATCGAGGGCGTCGATATCACGGATCGTGTCGAACTCGAACGGGATCTCCGGCAGTCCGAAGAACTCCACCGGGTCACCCTCAACAACATGACCGATACCGTCCTCATCACGGACGAGGACGGCGAGTACACGTACGTCTGCCCGAACGTCCACTACATCTTCGGGTACACTGCCGACGAAATCCGCGAGCAGGGCGGGATCACAGACCTCCTCGGGGACGACCTCTTCGACCGCGAGGAACTCGCGGAACGCGGCGTGCTGAAGAACATCGAGTGCACGGCGACGGACAAGGCCGGCCGCGAGCACACGCTCCTCGTCAACGTCCGCGAGGTGTCGATTCAGGACGGCACACTTCTCTACAGCTGTCGGGATATCACGAAGCGCAAGCAGCGCGAGGACGCGCTGACGACGCTGCAGGAGACGACGCGGGACTTCCTGTATGCGAGTACGCACCGCGAAATCGCCCAGCACGTCGTCGAGGACACCCCGAGCGTGCTCGACGTGGAAGCGAGCGGAGTCTACCTGTTCGACGCCGACGCGAACGAACTCGAACCGGCGGCCCAATCCGCCGCGATGGACCGGCTGAACGGCCCGCTCGCGACCGTACCGGCGAACAGCGACTCCCCGGTGAGTCACAGTTTCGTGCAGAACGACGCCCTGTTCCTCGACGACGTCCACGAGTCGAACCGCCTCGAGGAACCGGCGACGGATCTGCGCAGCGTGGCGTTCATCCCGCTCGGCGAACACGGCCTGTTCGTCGCGGGTACGCAGACCGTCGGCGCGTTCGACGACATGACGGGAGAGCTCGCCGACTTGCTCGCCGCGACTGCGGAAGCGGCGCTCGACCGCGTGAGCCGGGAGTCACGCCTCCGCGATCAAGACCGCGAACTCCAGCGTCAGAACCAGCGGCTCACGCACCTGAATCAGGTCAACGAGACGATTCGGGAGATCGACCAGGCGCTCGTCAAAGCCGAAACGCGCGACGAGGTCGACCACACGGTCTGCGAACTCCTCACGGACGACGACCGGTTCAGCTTCGCGTGGATCGGGACGACGGATCCAGCGGGGGATGCGGTCGAACCGCGAGCGTGGGCGGGAGCCGAACAGGGCTATTTAGACGGTCAGTCGTTCGAACTCGACGGAACGGGCGTCGACCCGGCGGCGCGGACGGCCGCGTCCGGGGACGTGGTTCGGATCAGTAACGTCGCATCGCGACTGCACGAGGAAGCGTGGCGAAAGGAGGCCCTCTCCCGGGACTTCCTGTCCGTGTTGAGCATTCCGCTCCAGTACAACGACCTCACGTACGGCGTGTTGACCGTGTACGCGGAGCGACAGCGCGCGTTCGACGAGACCTCGCGGGGGGTGCTCGCGGAACTCGGAGAGACCATCGCGTCCGCGCTCAGCGGCATCGAGCGAAAGAACGCCCTGCTCACGACGGCGGTGACGCGGGTGACGCTCGACGTGGCGGACTCGTCGTTCGTCCTCTCGCGGTTGGCGTCGGCGGCGGAGTGCACGGTGTCGTACGAGGGCGGCGTGCAGCGGACTGCCGAGGGGACGTACGTCTTCGTGACCGTCGAAGACGCGGCGGTCGAAACCGTGGAAGCGATCGCGGCGGATCTGGTCGCGGTCGGGGCGGTACAGCGCGTCAGTGCGGACGGGACGCGTGGCGTGTTGCGCTTGCGGTTGACACAGCCGTTTCTCGCGCTGGAGCTGGCCGACCACGGGGCGGTGTTCCGCTCGGCGACGGCGACGCCGACGGGGACGCGGCTCACGATAGACGTACCGGAGAGCGTGGACGTCCGTCACGTCACGGGGCTCGTCGGGGAGGCGTTCGCGGACGTGACTCTGCGGTCGAAGCAATCGGTGGACGAGCGGTCGGAGTACGATCTGTACTCGCAGTTCATCGCGGAGTTGACTGACCGGCAGCTAGAGGTCGTGCAGACGGCGTACTACAGCGGGTTCTTCGAGTCGCCGCGCGAGAACACCGGGGAGGAGGTGGCGGCGATGCTGGACATCTCCCCGCCGGCGTTCTACGAACACGTGCGAACGGTGCAGCGGAAGTTGTTCGCGGCGCTGTTCGACGAGACTCGCGTCCCGACCCACCCCGGAGAGGTTGAATAACAAACCCCTCTCGACGAGAGGGGTTTGATAGTAAACGGTGAGATATTCCCTAATACACCTAGTATCAACGGGCGAGTCACCAGCCGCGGGACTCGACACGCAACTATGAGAGACGCAGACCCAAGCCAGACCGACGAGACGGCGTACGAGTGCTTCGACTGCGGGAACATCGTGGTCGCGGACACCCATCCCGGAAACTGCCCCGACTGCAGCGGCCCGCTTCGAAACCGCCACCTCCCCCTCGAATAACCATGTCGACACCAGCCACCCCGGCCGCGGACGCACAACCCGACGAGCACGAGACCGCGCTCGAGACCGCGCGCCGCCAGCTCCATCAGGCCGCGGCGCACCTCGACATCGACCCGGACATCGTCGAACGCCTCGAACACCCGAAGAACGTCCACGAGGTCACCGTCCCCATCGAGCGCGACGACGGCTCAGTCGAGGTGTTCACCGGGTACCGCGCGCAACACGACAGCGTCCGCGGCCCCTTCAAGGGCGGGCTTCGCTACCACCCCGACGTCACCCGCGACGAGTGCGTCGGCCTCGGCATGTGGATGACGTGGAAGTGCGCCGTCATGGACCTCCCGTTCGGCGGCGCGAAAGGCGGTATCGCCGTGAACCCGAAAGACCTGAGCGACCCCGAGAAGGAACGCCTCACACGCCGCTTCACCGAGGAACTCAGGGACGTCATCGGCCCGAACCGAGACATCCCCGCGCCCGACATGGGGACGAACCCGCAGACGATGTCGTGGCTGATGGACGCCTACTCGATGCAGGAGGGCGAAACCACGCCCGGCGTCGTCACCGGGAAACCCCCCATCGTCGGCGGGAGCGAAGGACGGAACGAGGCGCCCGGGCGAAGCGTCGCCATCATCGCCCGCGAAGCCATCGACTACTACGACAAAGACATCAGGGAGACGTCGGTCGCGATTCAAGGCTACGGGAGCGTCGGCGCGAACGCGGCCCGCTTGCTCGACGACTGGGGGGCGAACGTCGTCGCGATCAGCGACGTGAACGGCGGCGTCTACGACACGAACGGCCTCGACACGCACGCGATTCCGTCCCACCACGAGGAGCCGGAGGGCGTCAAGGGACACGACGCACCGGAGACGGTGTCGAACGACGACCTCCTCACGCTGGACGTCGACGTGCTGATTCCCGCGGCGGTCGGGAACGTCCTCACGCAGTCGAACGCCGACGCCGTCAGCGCTGACCTCGTCGTCGAAGGCGCGAACGGCCCGACGACGAGCGCGGCCGACACGATACTCGCGGACCGCGACATCCCCGTCATCCCGGACATCCTCGCGAACGCCGGCGGCGTGACAGTGAGTTACTTCGAGTGGCTGCAGGACATCAATCGGCGGGCGTGGTCGCTCGAACGCGTGAACGAGGAACTCGAAACGGAGATGCTCACCGCGTGGGCGGACGTCCGCGACGAGGTCGCCGCGCACGACGTGTCCTGGCGGACCGCCGCGTACATCGTCGCGCTCTCCCGCGTCGCCGACGCGCACGAAACGCGCGGCCTCTGGCCGTGACAGCCTCCCCGCCCCGACGGGCGGATCGTTCTCCGTGCGATTCCGTAATCAGCAGATCATTACCGTGTCGGTTCCCTTGAGTGCGTATGACCGACCGGGACGCCCTTCCTGAGCCGAGCGCGCTCCCAAGGGCACAGACGATCGATATCCTCCACGTCGACGATGACGCCAGTTTCTGCGAGCTCGTCGCCGCGTTTCTCGAACGCGAACGAGAGCACTTCACCGTCCATTCTGAGACCGAGCCGCGAGCGGCGCTGGAGCGGCTTGCTGATGACGAGCTGTCCGTGGATTGCATCGTGAGCGACTACGACATGCCCCCGTTGGACGGCCTGACCCTCCTTGAACGAGTGCGTGACACGCATCCCGACCTGCCGTTCATCCTCTTCACGGGGAAGGGGAGCGAGGAGATCGCCAGCGAAGCGATCACGGCTGGCGTGACGGACTACCTCCAGAAAGCCGGTGGCACGGAGCAGTACAGCGTCCTCGCCAACCGGATTCAGAACGCCGTCGAAGCCGTTCGGGCGGAACAGTACATGAACCGCGGGCTCGAAGCGATCGAAACCGCCCAAGACGGCATCGGCATCCTCGACGAGGACGGCTACATCGAGTACGTGAACTCTGCGTGGGCGGACATACTCGGCTACGACCGCGAGGAGCTCCTCGGGGTTCACTGGGAGACGCTCTATCAGGACGACGACGTCGAGCACGTCTACGACGTCCTGCTGCCGGAAGCGCGCCACGGCCGGTGGCACGGCACCACCTCGTTCGTCCGAAAAAGTGGCGAGGAGGTCACCGTCGAACACACGCTCTCGTACACCGGCGATGGCTCGCTTGTCTGTACGCTCACGCCTCCAGCGAGCGACACCGAACCCGCGAGCGCGTCCCTGAAAGAGCGCGCGATGGAAGAGGCACCCATCGGGATCGTGTTGACCGATCCGCAGCAGGACGATAATCCGATCGTCTACGCGAACGAGGAGTTCACGGCGCTGACCGGGTACGAGGAACGCGACGTTCTCGGGCGGAACTGTCGGCTCCTCCAGGGAGAGCGGACAGCCGAGGAACCGGTGGCGGAACTCCGGACTGCCGTCGAGAACCAGGAGTCGACGACGGTCGAATTGCGGAACTACCGGACGGACGGAACGCCGTTCTGGAATCGAGTCCGTATCGCACCGCTGTTCGACGACGACGGCGACCTCGAGTTGTTCGTCGGGTTCCAAGACGACGTGACCGAACAGAAGCAGTACGAACAGCAGTTACAGACCCAGACGGCGCGGCTGGAGGCGCTGTTCGAACACTCGCCGGACATGTTCGCAGTGCACGACATCAACGGCGTCATCCGGGACGTGAACCAGCGGCTGTGCGACGAGCTCGGGTACACCGAGGACGAACTCGTCGGGCGGACCGTCTGGGATCTCGACCCGTCTGCCGACCCGGATCGGTCGTCGTCGTTCTGGGAGACGATGCCGCCGAATCGCCCGCAGCGGTTCGAGGGCGAACTCGAACGGAGCGACGGGTCGACATTCCCCATCGAAGTCCACCTCATCCGCCTCAATCTGGAGGGGAAAGACCGGTTCGTCGCGATGGACCGCGACATCAGCGAGCAGAAGCAGCGCGAGCGCGAGCTCGTCCAGAAGAACGAGCGACTGGAGCGGTTCACGAGCGTGGTGAGCCACGACCTGCGGAACCCGTTACAGGTCGCGGCCGGCCACCTGGACTTGCTGCGCGACGAGTACGAGAGTGCGCACATCGAGAAGATAGGCGACGCACTGAGTCGAATGGACGAGATGATCGAGGACTTGCTGGCGCTCGCCCGCGCCGGTGAGGAGGCGATGGAGACGGAGTCGGTCTCGCTGGCGGCGATAGCGCGAGCGTGCTGGGGGGCGATTTCCACGCCGGACGCGACGCTCTCCGTCGAGACGGAGCGCACCATCGAAGCGGACCGCGATCAGCTCCAGCAGCTCGTCACGAACCTCCTGCAGAACGCGGTCGACCACGGCGGGCCGGACGTAGCGGTGACGGTCGGTGACACGGAGGCGGGATTCTACGTCGCCGATGACGGAGACGGGTTCCCCAACGCCGAGCAATCGACGTTGTTCGAAGCGGGGTACACGACTGCCGAGGACGGGACGGGATTCGGCCTCAGTATCGTCGAGGAGGTCGTGGATCGGCACGGGTGGGCGGTCACGGCGACGAACGGACCGGCGGGCGGCGCGCGGTTCGAAATCCGTACCGACGACGGGCGACAGTAGGCGGTCGTGGTACAGCCTGTTTCTCGCCGGGCTCGCCTCGCCGGAATCCCGCGGGCGGTCGACTCGAGGGCTCGGACGGCCGCACGAAACCCCGGCCCACGTTCGCCGCCCTCGTCGGCAAGTGCGCGTACGAGACGTAGCGTGTGACGGGGCTTAAATGCCCGCGCTGGATGCTCGAACGCGAGAACTGGGCGACCGGCTAATAGCATAGACCGCGAACGCTAACGCATGTTCGCGTCTGCAACTGTGACCGCTGTCGATCCGGGATGGCTCGCGTTCCTCTCGCCGGAGCTCGCGAGTCGCGCGCAGTTCGGCTGGACGATCTCCGTCCACATCCTCTTCGCCGCGCTCTCCGTCGGACTCGCACCGTTCATCGTCTACTTCACGTGGAAGGACGTGCGAACGGGCGACGAGCGGTTCGCTCGCCTGCGGTCGTTCTGGGTGAAGGTGTTCGCCGCCGGATTCGTCATGGGGACGGTCACGGGGATTCCGATGAGCTTCCAGTTCGGCACGAACTTCCCGCGGTTCGCCGAGGTGGCCGGGGAACTCATCGGCGGCCCGCTCGCCTTCGAGGCGAAGATGGCGTTCTTCCTCGAAGCGGTGTTCCTCGGCGTGCTCCTGTACGGCCGCGACCGCGTCAGCGACCGGACGTACATTCTCTCCTCCGTGCTCGTGGGGTTCGGCGCGTGGCTGTCGGGGTTCTGGATTCTCGTCGTCAACGCCTGGATGCAGACCCCGCAGGGCTACGAGATGGTCGTGCGTAACGGGCTCGAAGTAGCCCGGCTCACCGACCCGATTGCGGCGTTTTTCACCCCGCGGCTACCGTGGATGTACGTCCACATGATCAACGCGTCCGTCATCTCGGTCGCGCTGTTGGTCGCGGGCGTCTCCGCGTACATCGTCTGGAAGAAACGCGACGCCGCCGCGTGGAACACCGCACTGAAACTCGCGGTCGTGATACTGCTCGTCTCCGCGCCGTTCCAGGCGCTGCACGGCGACGCGTACGCACGGCACGTCGAGGACACGCAGCCGCAGAAGTTCGCCGCGATGGAAGCCCACTACGAGACCGGATCGGCAGACCTCCACTTGCTCGCGTTCCCGACGTCCGTCGACGCCATCACCGACCCGCGCGCTGAGAACCTCTTCACCGTGAGCCTCCCCGGGGTCGGGTCGTTCCTCGCCAGCGGGGGTGACTTCGACGCAACGGTTCTCGGACTGAACGAGTACGAGAACAACCCCCCGGTCGCGCTCGTTTTCTGGTCGTTCCGCATGATGGTCGGCCTCGGATTCCTGTTCATCGCGCTCGCATTCTGGGGTGCGTACCTCATCTATCGCGGCCGGCTGTCCGAGAGCGACCGCTACCTGAAGGCGATGGTTCTCGCGTCGCCGCTCGGGTACGCGGCCCTGCTCACCGGGTGGTACGTCACCGAGATCGGCCGGCAGCCCTGGGTCATTCAGGGCGAACTCAAGACCAACGATGCGGTGTCCACGGCGCTCTCCGGCACCGACGCCACGCTGACACTCACCGCGTTCGTCGTCATCTACATCGCCCTCATCACGACCGCGCTCTACGTGCTGAAGTGGCTGATTCGTGAGGAGCTCCGCGACCTCGGGGCGGCGGACGCGACCGACGGCCGCTGGCGCGGCCCGCTCCCGGAGGTGAACAACGATGACTGACTGGCTCCCCGTCGACGCCTACCTCGTCGACGCGCTCCCCGAAATCTGGTTCGGCGCGGTCATGTTCGCGCTGGGGATGTACATCGTGCTCGACGGCTTCGACTTCGGCATCGGCATCCTGTACGCGACCCTCGACGACGAACACGACCGGGAGACGTTCCTGTCGGCGTTCGGCCCGGTGTGGGACGCCAACGAGGTCTGGCTCGTCGCCTTCGGAACCATGCTCCTCGCGGCCTTCCCCCGCGTGTACTCGCGGTTGCTCGCCGACCACTACCTGCTCGCCATCGGGTTCGTCCTCGCGTTGCTGTTCCGCGGCCTCGGCCCCGAGCTACGCGAACAGCGCGACGACGACCGCTGGAAACGCTACTGCGACTACTCGTTCGTCGCGGGAAGCGCGCTCGCGCCGCTGCTCTTCGGCGTGCTCGCCGGCCGCTGGATATTCGACGCGCCGACTCTCTCGCTTCCCGCCGTGTTGACCGGCGTCGGGCTGGTCGCAGTGTCAGTCGTCACGGGCGCGGCGTTCCTCGCGGCGAAGACCGACCCCGAGCTCGCGGTGACGCTCCGGCGGTACGGCATCACCGCGACCGCAGCGTACCTCGGTGGCGTGGTGGTGCTGCTGGCGAGCGTCGTCCTGACCGACGCCGGCGGAGCCGCCGACGCGGTTCTCTCCCGGCCGGTCGCCGCGCTAGTCGTCGCGTCGGTCGCGGCCGGCGTCGGCGGGAGCGCGCTCGCCGCACGCGGCCGGTACCGCGCGTGGCTAGCGACCGCGCTCGCCCTGCCCGCGCTGCTGGCCGCGCTCGTCGCCGTCCTGCTCTATCCGACGGTCTACCCCGCGACGGGGCTGACAGTCAGGGAGGCGGTCGTCTCACCGCTGGCGCTCAACCTCACCACCGTCCTCGGCTTCCCCGTCCTCCTGCTGGTGCTGTGGTACTTCACGTTCCTCTACAGCGTGTTCAGCGGACCGATCGAGGGCGACGGCTACGGAGGGTAGCCCCAGCGGTTCGCAGACGCCGCGCGTCGGGTTAGGAGTGCGTCTCGTAGGCGTCGACGAGCCGGCTCCCGAACCCGCGTTCGCGTTCGAGTTCAGTGATTTCGGCGCGGAGCGCGCGCTGCGCGTCGTCGATAGCGGATTCGGGCACGTCCGCGAGCGCCTCGATGCCGTCGCGGTCGTCGCGGTGGACGACCCGCCACCCGGTATCCGGAGCGAAGGCGACACCGCGAACGCCACGGGTCGTGACGAGGACGACGGCGACGACGAGCGTCTCCTCGACGGCCTCGAACTCGAACCGCTCGACGGGCCGCACCGCGACGAACGCGCCCGACTCGTCGAGCGCCGCGACTTCCCGTCCCGTCAGCGGCCGCGACGGAAGCGACGACAAATCCATATCCGCACACTCGGAGCGGAGCGCCCTCGGCCTTTCGGTTCCCGACCCGGAGTGAGGCGAACGCCACTCACGGCAGGGACGCCGCGATACGGCGCGAACGGGCGCGGAGCGCGGTTAGTGTTGGCCGGCGTGTTCTTCGTAGGGCTGGACGACGACGTAGCCGCTGTCACCAGTGAACTCCATCTGGAAGCGCTCGCCGGAGTCCTGACCGATCATGTCTGAGAGGCTCTTGTTGACGTGGACGTCCGGGGTGGTGTCGCTCCAGGCGACGGTAGCGCTCGGGTCGGTGGAAACGGGTGGGTGGAGAACGATCGGATCGGCGTGCGTGGTGATAGCGACGTAGCCGGGGCCGGTGAGCGTGACGTTGGTGAAGCCGCCGGCGAACGCGCCGGCGAGGCTGTCCATCGACGTGATCTCGTACGCGATATCGGAGTCGAACGCGAGGACGTCCTCGCCGTTGACGGTGATTGATTCCTCCGCGTCGAGTTCGAGCAACTGGACTTTCTTCTTCTCGTCGGCGAGATAGACCTCGCCCTGCCCCTCGATGGACATCACGGGTGTGCCTTCGCCGGTCGCGGCCTGCTTGAGGAACCCGCTGATGCCGCCCTCGGCCGAACTTTTGCCGGTGAACGAGAGGTCGCCCGTGAAGGCGACCATCGCGCCTGCTTTCGCCAGGACTTCGCCGTCGACAGTGGCGTTGAGGGTGTACTTGTTCTCGAGTTCGAACGGTTCGCCGGAGTCGGTCGGGCCGTGTTCAGCGGTGAATTCGTCAGTGTTCATTGGAGGGAGGCCGTCGAAACGGCTTCACTCGGAGTTGGGGCCGTATCCCTTGAAGCTTACTGGTTCACCGGACGACGACGGCCGACGCGTCGAGTTCGAGGAACAGCGTCACCGGTTCGTCGGGGTCGAGGTCGTCGACGAGGAGGCCGAACTCGCGGTTTCCGACGAACGACCGGACCTGGGGGGCCGCGTCCGACGCGGCCCGCTCGCAGACGAGTTCGAGCGTACCGGTCGAATCGGCGCGCACGCGCATCCGAACGATCCGTGAAACTGTGCGGCGGTGACGAGACGCGAAGCGTCTCGTTCGCGCACGAGAGCCTTGCTCTCGTGAACGCTGTATCCCCTCCCTGCTCGCGCCGCCCGTTCGGTCGGCGCTCGCTGAGGACGGGGGCTTAGCGCCTACTTTCAGCTAAAGAATGGCGGGAACGCCGCCTCTGTCACGCGTCAGGACTGGTCGGGGTCGCCGACCGTGACGACGGGAACCGGGGCGGACCGAACCGTCTTCTCGGCGACGCTCCCGAGGAGGATGCGGTCGGTGCCGCGTCGGCCGCTCGTTCCCATCACGACGGCGTCGATGTCGGCGTCCTCGATGCAGTCGCGGATGCCGTCGACCGGACTCCCCCGGTCGACGTGCCGCACGACGGACTCGACCGCGTAGTCCGCAGCGGTCGCTTCCAGGTCGTCGAGCGCGTCGTCGGCGGCGGCCTCACCCGCCGTCGGCGAGCGAACGTCGAACCCCGCGAACGCGGTGTCGACGACGGAGAGCGCGTGCACGGTCGCGTCGAGCGCGCCGGCGAGCGCGAGGCCGTGTTCGGCCGCGCGGGTCGCACCCGGACTCCCGTCCGTCGGAAGCAGGACGTTCTCGTAGGGGAACGACAGCCGGTCGTCGTCGCGCATACGCGCGGTCAGGACGGGTACCGTGGAGAGCCGCACGACCTTCTCGGTGACGCTGCCGACGAGGTACCGCGACACGCCGCGGCGGCCGTGCGTCGGCATCACGACGAGGTCGTGGCCGTACTGCGCGGCGTACTCGGCGATTGTCGGCGCCGGATTCCCCTGCACGACGTCGGACTCGTGGTCGACGCCTGCGGAACGGAGCGTTCGCTCGGCCTCCGCGACGATGTCCTCGCCCTGTTCCGCGAGCGCGTCGACCGTCCGGCCCTCGACGACGGTCACCGAGTCCCGCGTCGTGTCCGCGACGAACAGGACGTGGACGGTGGCGTCGAACGCGTCCGCGATGTCGGCGGTGTGCTGGAGAACCGCCTCGGCGCCGTCGCTTCCGTCGAACGGAAGCAGAATGTCCTCGTACATACCGCGAGATAGCGCCGGCCGCCGCAAAGCGTTTTGGGGTCACGAGGACGGGGCTGACGGCCGCACGCGGCGACGGGAAACAGCCACGTCCCCACTACCACTCGATGTCCGCGAGGTACTCCTCGCCCTCGTACCGCACGAGCCAGGTGCCGTCGGAGTCGGTTCGGGAGAGCGCGTCGTGGTCGTGAAACCGCTCGACGACGGAGTGGAACGCGTCGCTCTCCTGGAAATACCCACCCTCGACCGCGGCGTCGACGACATCGCGTTCCGCCTCGGAGAGCCCGGAGAGCGTGAACCGATATCGCTCGCGAATCCGGTCGACGAACGCGCTGAGGCTGGCGATCCGCGTCACCTCGTAGCGGTACGTCTTCCGAGTGCTCGCGCGGGAGGTGATCGTCACGCGGTACCGGTCGCCCTCGTAGACGAGGATGTCGTACTGGGGGTCGGGAACGAAGACGGAGTCACCGACCTCCGCCGGCGTCCCGTAGGTGACGACGATGTCCGCGCCCTCGACGGTGCGTTTCGACTCGCTCTCGATGAGTTCGTCGAGGCGGCGGTCGTCCGCGGGCGGCAGGTTAGCGTACGCGATTTCGCCGAGCGTCGGCGTCGCGTCGTCGGGATTGAAGTCGATGCGGAGTTCGTACGCCGTCACGTCGGTGCTGTCGACGCGGGTCTCCGAGACCGCGTACACGCTGCCGTTGACGCGAACCGTGTCCGTGTCGTAGAAGAGGCGGCCCCGTCTGGTTCGCGTGACTGAATCGTTCCCGCGGGCGGCCGCGACGACGGCATACTCGTCGGAACCCGGGTCGGGAGCGAGCGAGCGCTCGTCCGCGATTCGCGTCGGGGTCGCCTCCGTCATGTCGAGGACGACCGGCGGATGGGCGCAGCCGGCGAGCGGGAGGGCGAGGAGGGCGGTGCCGCCGGCGAGGAACTCGCGGCGTCGCATACCCGATCAGAGACGCGGCCGCGATGAAAGCTTTCTGACGCGGTGCAGGAAACGAATCGAACGGGTCTGCCGTGTCGTCGGGCAGCCGGTCGGTGAGAGTGCAGACGGCGAGCGCGACGTCCCCCTCGTCGAAGTAGCCGTAGTCGGCGACGGCGCCGAAGACCACAGGGCCACCGGCGACGAGCGCCCCCATCGTGAATTAGATGCGTCTAAATCTGAGTTTACTAGGAACTATTTTATAGTTTGGAGTTTGAGAATGTCTTGAGAAGTATGTTCGAATCCATTCGTTCACGACGCGTTTTCGCGGGCAGGCACACGGAGGCGACCCAGTCTTGACCACGGGCTCGCTCCTCCCCGCCGGCATCCCGGACGCGCTCGCGCTCACGCTCACGCTCGGCGACGCCATCGACATCTTCGTGTTCTCGGTTCGCGACGGCTTCGTGCAGGTGAGCGCGTTCGTCGCCGTCACCGTCCTCGTCTTCAGCTACGTCCAGTACCGGACGGGCGGCCGCATCGTCACCTACCTCCAGGAGAACGAACACGTGCAGCCGCTCGCCGGCGCGCTCCTCGGCCTCACGCCCGGCTGTGGCGGCGCCATCATCGCGATGCCGCTCTACATCCGCGGAACGGTGAGTTTCGGCACCGTCATCGCCGCGCTCGCCGCGACCGCCGGCGACTCAGCGTTCGTCATCCTCGCGCTCGCCCCCGAAGCAGCCGCCTACGCCTACGGCCTCGCGTTCGTCTCCGCCGTCCTCTTCGGCTACGCCGTCGACCGCTACGGCCTCGGCGTCGCGCGCGTCGACCGCGCCGTCGGCCGCATCGGCCGCCCCGTCACCGACGGCGGATTCGCCACCAAGAACGTCGCGGACGGCGGGCCGAGCATCCCCGACTTCGAGATGGACGCGCACGGCCACAGCCACCCCGCCCGTACCGGCCGGACACCCCGGTCGGGCGTCCGCGGGCAGTGGGACCGGCTCGTCCACCGATTGACGCCCGCCCTCACGGCGTTCAGCCACGTCGTCCACGTCGTCTGGTGGGTCGTCGCGTTCGCGGGACTCGCCGCCGGCGTGCTCTACCTCGCACGGGGCGCGCCCGACGTCCCGTTCGCGTTCGCGCCGACGTTCTTCGGCCTGTTCACGGCCGCCGGACTGTTCGGGACGACGGCGTCGTTCTACCTCCACTTCGTCGGCAGCGAGTTCATCGGCGAGGGACAGGCCGGCCGCATCCGCGACGACTTCGAGAGCGCGTACGAGACGTTCCAGCACGCCGCGATGGAGACGAGCATGGTGACCGTCTGGGTCATCGTCGCCTACCTCCTCTACGAGTACGCGATCGTCATCTCCGGCGTCGAAATCGCCGCGCTCGCCGCGGCCGCGGGCGTGCTCGCCCCCATCGGCGGCGCACTGCTCGGCCTCGTCCCGGGCTGTGCGCCCCAGATCGTGTTCGCGCACGTGTACGCCGAGGGCGGCCTGCCGTTCTCGGCGCTCACCGCGAACGCCGTCAGCCAGGACGGCGACGCGCTCTTCCCCCTGATGGCCATCGACATGAAGGCCGCCATCGTCGCCACGATCTACACGACCATCCCGGCGCTCGTCGTCGGCGTGACGCTCCACTACGCGTGGCCGTACAGCCAGTTCGGCTTCGGGGTGCTCTAGATGTACGACCGAATCCTCGTCGCGACCGACGGCAGCGAACCCGCACAGGCCGCCGTGCGACACGCGGTCGGCCTCGCCGCCGCGACCGACGCGACCCTGGCCGCGCTGTACGTCGTTGACACGGAGACGAGCTGGCTCACCGTCTCGAAGGCCGACGTGAAGCAGACGCTCCGCAGGGTCGGCGAGCGCGCCGGCGAGAACGTGCTCGCGGACGTGGCGGCGCGGGCGAGCGACGGACGCGTGCCCGTCGAGACGGCGCTCCGGGAGGGCGTGCCGGACGAGGAGATCCTCGTGTGCGCCGACGAGATCGGCGCCGACATCGTCGTACTGGGGACGCACGGACGAAATGGCGTCTCCAGACGACTGCTCGGAAGCACGACGGAGCGTGTCGCCCGAGACGCGAACACGCCAGTTCTCACGGTTCACACGGACGACGGCCCCCGAGTAACAACGCAATGCGAGTGAGATACGAATGACTAGTAGATACAACCGGGTTCGTAGCAGCCGAGTTAATAGCCATTCGGCGGCTAGTCTCTCGTAATGACTCCCCCCGACGATGCAGACGACCCGTCCCCCGGCGGGGAAGCGAACCACGGTACGCCGGCCGACGACGCCGGGGTGACGCTCGAACTCGCGGTGCCGAGCATGGACTGCGCGTCCTGCGCGGGAAAAGTCGAGAGCGGCCTCCGCAGCGTCCCCGGCCTCCGCTCGTACGAGACACAGCCGACCACTGGCCGGGTCGTCGCGACGTTCGACCCCGACGACGCCGACGAGAGCGAGGTCATCGCGGCCGTCGAGGGCGCCGGCTACGAAGTCGTCCGCGTGGACGGCGGCCGCGCGGACGCGGACGCCCACAGCGCGGACGAACGCGGGCACGACCGCGGCAGCGAGGAGCGGGCGGGCGTGTGGCGGAGTTCCCGCGCGAAGAAGACCGCCGTGAGCGGCGTCCTCCTCGCAATCGGCCTCGTGTTCGAGTTCCTCGTCGCGACGAACCCGCAGGTCGCGGCGGTGCTCGGCGAACCCGTCCACCTCGCGGACGCCCTCTTCCTGTTCGCGGTCGCTATCGGCGGTCAGGACATCCTGCGCAACGGCTACTACTCCGCGCGGAACTACAGCCTCGACATCGACTTCCTGATGACGCTCGCCATCGCGGGCGCGCTCGCCGCGAGCGTCGGGTTCGGCGAGTCGCTGTACTTCGAGGCGGCGACGCTCGCGGTGCTGTTCAGCGTCGCGGAACTCCTCGAACGCGCGTCGATAGACCGCGCGCGGAACAGCCTCCAGGAACTGATGGAGCTCTCGCCGGACGAGGCGACCGTGAAGCGCGGCGACACCACCGAAGCCGTCCCCGTCGAAGCCGTCGACGTCGGCGACGTGGTCGTGGTGCGCCCGGGCGAGAAGATACCGATGGACGGCACGGTCGTCGCGGGCGGGAGCGCCGTGAACCAGGCCCCCATCACGGGCGAGAGCGTGCCCGTGGACAAGACCGAGGGGGACGGGGTCTACGCCGGCACCATCAACGAGGAGGGCTACCTCGAAATCGAAGTCACGTCCGCGGCCGGCGAGGACACGCTCTCCCGGGTCGTCGACCTCATCGAGGACGCCCAGTCCGAGCAGACCGACCGCGAGCAGTTCGTCGAGCGGTTCGCCGCGTACTACACGCCCGCAGTCGTCGCGTTCGCCGTGCTCGTCGTGCTCGGGAGTCCGTTCGCCCTCGGGATCTCGTGGACGGACGCGTTCGTGAACGGCCTCACCCTCCTCGTGCTCGCCTGCCCCTGCGCGTTCGTTATCTCTACGCCCGTCTCGGTGGTGTCGGGGTTGACGAGCGCGGCGAAGAACGGCGTGCTCGTGAAGGGCGGCCCGCACCTCGAAGCCGTCGCGGACGTGGACGCCGTCGCGTTCGACAAGACCGGCACGCTCACGGAGGGCGAACTCACCGTCACCGACGTAGTCCCCCTGAACGGGAACACCGAGGCGGACGTGCTCCGGTGCGCGCGCGGCCTCGAACGCCGCAGCGAACACCCGATCGGGGACGCCATCGTCGAGCGCGCCGACGCGGAGTCCGTCCCGCGGAACGACGTGTCCGACTTCCAGAACATCACGGGGAAGGGCGTGCGCGCCGACCTCGACGGCACCAGACACTACGCGGGGAAACCCGGCCTGTTCGAGGAGCTCGGGTTCGACCTCGCGCACGTCCACGCGACCACCGACGGCGGCGTCGTCACGCGAACCACCCAGCAGCTCTGCGAGCGCCACAACTGCCTCGACCTCCTCTCCGACACCGTCCCCGCCCTCCAGTCCGAGGGGAAGACCGTCGTCCTCGTCGGTACGGCGGACGAACTGGAAGGCGTCGTGGCGGTCGCGGACGAGGTGCGCCCGGAGGCCGCGCGCGCCGTCGAACGCCTGCACGCGCAGGGCGTCGAACACACCGTGATGCTCACCGGGGACAACGAGCGCACCGCGCGCGCCATCGCCGCCCAAGTGGGTATCGACGACGTGCGCGCCGAACGCCTCCCCGAAGAGAAGGTCGCGGCGGTCGAGGATCTCGTCGCGGAGTACGAGACCGTCGCGATGGTGGGGGACGGCATCAACGACGCGCCCGCGATGGCGACCGCGACCGTCGGCGTCGCAATGGGCGCGGCCGGCACCGACACCGCGCTCGAGACCGCTGACATCGCCCTGATGGGCGACGACCTCTCCAGACTCCCGTACATCCACATGCTCGCGGGCCGCGCGAACGCCGTCATCCGGCAGAACGTCGGCGCGAGCCTCGCTGTCAAGGCCGGCCTCGCGCTCGCCGTTCCCTTCGGCTATGTTCCCATCTGGCTCGCCGTCCTCGCCGGCGACGCCGGCATGACCGTCGGCGTCACCGCGAACGCGATGCGGCTCTCCGGAATCACTGCAGCAGACGCGGAGGAGCGAGCGCCCACGCCATCCCGATAGACTTTAGGCCGGCCTAAACATCGTTAGGGGTAGGAATGAGCGACCGCCCGGACATCTGCGTCATCGTCCCGACGATACGCGAGTACGACTGCGTGCGGAGTTACGTCGAGAACGCCCGCCGCCACGGCTTCGACACCGACCGCCTGTTCTTCGTCCTCGTCACCGAGGACTTCTGCGACACCGCCGCGATGGAGGGAATGCTCGACGACCTCGCGGTCTCGGGCGCGGTGTTCGACGGAACCGCCCGCGAGGCGTGGTTCGACGACCGCGGCCTCTCCGAGTACGCCGACCTGATCCCCGCGGCCAGCCACGCACAGACGTCGTTCGGCCTGCTCTACCTCTGGGACGACCCCGGGTTCGAGTACGGCGTGTTCATCGACGACGACACGCTCCCGCACGAGGACGTGAACTTCTTCGGTACGCACATGGACAACCTCCACTACGAGGGCGACCTGCGGTCGGTTCGCTCCGACGAACAGTGGGTGAACGTCCTCCACGAGGGCGACAACGACCTCTACCCGCGCGGCTACCCGTACGCGGCGATGGACGAATCCGTGAGCGCGGAGACCGAGCGCGTCGACTCCGTGGTCGCCTCGCAGGGCCTCTGGACGAACGTTCCCGACCTCGACGCCGTGCGAATCCTGATGGACGGCGACCTCCAGGGGCAGGCGCAGACGCGGACCACCCGCGAGGACTTCGGAGACGACTTCGTCGCCGCGTCCGGCCAGTACCTGACGGTGTGTTCGATGAACCTCGCGTTCCGTCGGGAGGTCGTGCCCGCGTTCTACCAGTTGCCGATGGACGACAACGACTGGGAGGTCGGGCGGTTCGACGACATCTGGTCGGGCGTGTTCCTGAAGCGCGCGTGCGACGTCCTCGGGACGCAGATCTACAACGGCGACCCGCTGTGCGAGCACAACAAGGCGCCGCGGTCGACGTTCGACGACCTCCAGAACGAGGTCGCCGGCCTCGAACTGAACGAACACGTCTGGGAGGTCGCGGACGGGGTTGGCGAAGACGCCGAGTCCTACGCGGGCGTGTTCCGCGCGATCGCGGACGAGCTCGCGGCGGGCGACTGGAGCGAGTGGAACAACGGCGCGTTCCTGAACGAGTGCGGGGAGGCGATGCGGTCGTGGCTCGACTGCCTGAACGCCATCGAGGAGCGGGCGCGTGACTCCCCGACGCCGGCCGCGCTCGACTGACGAAACCGCAAACACTTAGTCTATTTAGGTCTGCCTAAACCATATGCGTGATTCACCACGAACCCGGCGACGGTTCCTCCAGGCGACGGCCGCAGGGTCGCTCGCCGGCCTCGCCGGCTGTCAAGGCCTCCTCGGCGGTAGCTCGGACGACGAACGCGTAACGATTCCCGAACTCGCCACGTTCCGCGGGTCCGGTGCGATCGTCGAAGGCCGACCCGCACCCGGCGGCACGTCCATCGAGGAACTCCCCGACCTCTCCGGAGAACTCAGCCTCTACATCGGCGGCGGCGAAGGCGGAATCTACTACCGCTTCGTCAAGATGCTCCAGGAGATATACCCCGACTTCACCGTCTACCAGAGCAGCGCCGCCTCCGCCTCGCTCGCGCAGAACATCGTCAAGGAAGTGCAGGCCGGTGCCGCCCAGGCGGACGTCTTCTGGTCGATCGACGCCAGCTCCCTCGGGTACGTCGCCGACAACGACGCCTACGAACCACTCCCGAAGGACGTCGTCGAACCGGTCCCGGAGGACTTTCAGGGCGACGACAACGCGTGGGTCGGCGTCGCCGGACGCGCACGCAGCGTCCCCTACAACACGAACCAGCTCTCCGAGAGCGACATCCCCGACGCCGTGCAGGACTTCCCGTCCGCCGCCTCCTTCCCGAACACGGTCGGCTGGGCGCCAACGTACGGCGCGTTCAAGTCGTTCATCACCGCGATGCGGTTGCTCCGCGGCCCCGACGCCACCCGCGAGTGGCTCGTCGCGATGCGGGAGAACGGCGCGAAGCGCTTCCCCGACGAGTTCGTCGTCTCCCAGCGCGTCGCGGACGGAGTGATCCCGGCTGGATTCGCGAACCACTACTACGCGATGCGAGTGAAGAACCAGCGCCCCGACGCCCCGCTCGCCCTCGCGTTCACGAGCGACGACGCCGGCGCCCTCGTCAACGTCGCGGGCGCGCTCCGCATCAAGGGAACCGAGAAAGACCAGCTCGTGAACAACTTCATCAAGCACCTGCTCTCCGCGGAAGCCCAGGAGTTCTTCGCCACCGTCAGCTTCGCGTACCCGATGATCGAGGGCGTCACGCCCGTCGGCGGCCTCCCGACCATCGACGAACTGAACCCGCCGGATATCGACCTCTCGAAGCTCTCGAACCTCGAGAAGACGCTCGAAATCATGCGGAACGCCGGCGTTCTGGGATGACGGTTACGGAGCGCGTCGCACGGGCGGTCGACCTCGCCACGAACGACGAGGCGGGAGCCGTCGGAACCGGCCTGACGTTCCTCGCCGCCGCCGTCGCGGCAGTGCTCGTCATCCCGCTCGGCTGGCTGTTCGTCGACGTGCTCGGTCTCGGCGGTCGCGCCATCGACCTCGCCACGTCCGCGACGACGCTCGCGGTGCTCGCGCGCAGCGTCGCGCTCGTCGCCGTCGTCACCGCCGGAAGCGTCCTCGTCGGCGTTCCACTGGCGGTGTTGACCGTGCAGGCCGACATCCCGTTCAAGCGCTTCTGGACGGTACTGGCCGCGCTCCCGCTCGCCGTCCCGAGCTACCTCGGCGCGTTCGCCGTCGTCTCCGCCACCGGACGCGGCGGCGTGCTCGCGAACGCGCTCCAGCCGCTCGGCGTCGAGACGATACCCACGGTAGACGGATTCACCGGGGCGGCGCTCGTCCTCACCGTCTACACGTACCCGTACGTCTTCCTGACGACCCGCGCGTCCCTCCTCTCGCTCGACGCGTCCCTCGTCGAGGCCGCGCGAACGCTGAACTCGGGCCGCTGGGAGGCATTCCGCCGCGTCACCCTCCCGCAGATACTGCCGGGCGTCGCCGCGGGCGCGCTCCTCGTCGCGCTCTACACGCTCTCCGATTTCGGCACGCCGAACATCATGCGCGTCCAGGTGTTCACGCAGTTCATCTACGCGCGCTACACCGGATTCATGCAGGACTACGCGGCCCTCCTCTCCCTCCAACTGCTCGCGGTCACCGCGGTCATCCTCGCCGTCGAATCCCGGATCGGCGCGGACGACTCCGGCGCGTACGCGAGCGGCGGGAACCGCGGCGCGCTCTCCATCCGCCTCGGCTGGCTGCGCTACCCGCTCCTCGTCCTGCCGCTCCTCGTCGGCGCGACCGCGATTCTCCTCCCCATCGTCGTGTTCGGGCTCTGGCTCACGAACGGCGGCCCCGGGTACGCGGGCGGGTCGATGGCGTTCTCGTGGACGTACGGCTGGAACTCGCTCTACGTCGCACTCCTCGCGGCCGTCGCGTCCGTACTCGTCGCGCTCCCCATCGCACTGCGGTCGGCCGCGTCCGACTCACGGCTGGCCGCGCTCGCCGACCGCGCGCCGTACGCGGGATACGCCGCTCCCGGCATCGTGCTCGCCATCGCGCTCGTGAGCTTCAGCCTCAACGTCGTTCCGGCGTTCTACAAGACCATCCCCCTGCTCGTGTTCGCGTACGTCGTCCGATTCGTCCCGCAGGCGATCGGATCGATGCGGACCTCGACGCTCCAAGTCGACCAGACGCTCGTCGAGGCCGCACGCACGCTCGGCCGATCCCGGTTCGGCGCGTTCCGCTCCGTCACGCTCCCGCTCATCGCGCCCGGCATCGTCACCGGCGCGGCGCTCGTGTTCCTCACGACGATGAAGGAACTCCCCGCCACGCTCATCCTTCGTCCGTTAGGCTTTGATACGCTCGTCACGTACATCTGGCGAGTACAGGAAGCGGGGTTGTACGGGCGAGCAGCGCTCCCGGCGCTCGTTCTCGTCGTCGTATCCGGCCTCTCGATGGCCGTCATCCTCGCACAGGAAGACGCGGACGACAGTGACACGAATGAGTGAGACACTCCACGTACGACCCGACACAGACGAGCACGACCGACCAGCCGTCCTCGAACTCGACGGGGTGACGCGGTCGTTCGGCCCCGAAACCGCCGTCGATTCGCTCTCGTTCGACGTGCGCGACGGCGAACTCCTGACGCTGCTCGGACCGTCCGGCTGCGGGAAGTCCACCACGCTCCGCCTGATAGCGGGCCTCGAACGCCCCGACGGCGGCTGTGTCCGCGTCCGCGGTGACGTCGTCGCGGACGGCGAGACGTTCGTCCGCCCGGAGAACCGCGACATCGGCCTGCTGTTCCAGGACTTCGCGCTGTTCCCGCATCTGTCCGTCGGCGAGAACGTCGCGTACGGTATCGCAGACCGGCCCGACGAGGCGGTCGAGCGCCGCGTGAACGACCTCCTCGACCTCGTCGGCCTGGCGGACTACGCGGACGCCGCGCCGGACACGCTCTCGGGCGGCCAGCAACAGCGCGTGGCGCTCGCGCGGTCGCTCGCACCCGAACCGGACGTCATCCTGCTCGACGAACCGTTCTCGAACCTCGACGTGTCCCTGCGACGGGAGATGCGCGAGGAGGTGCGTCGAATCCTCAAGGAGACGGGCGTCACGGCGATTTCGGTGACCCACGACCAGGAGGAGGCGCTGTCCATCAGCGACCGAGTCGCCGTGATGAACGACGGCCACCTCGAACAGATCGGGCGGCCGGAGACCGTGTTCGAACAGCCGACGTCCCGGTTCGTCGCGGAGTTCATCGGGGAGGCCGGGTTCGTCTCCGGCCGGTTCGCCGACGGAACGGTGGAGACCCCGGTGGGGGACGTGCCCGGAGACGCTATCGCGGGCCTCGACGCGGAGTACGAGGGCGCGGAGGTCGACGTGCTCGTCCGCCCCGACGACTTGCGGGCGGTCCCCACCGACGGCGGGAACGGCCGCGTCGTCCACCGCCAGTACACGGGACCGGCGTTCGTCTACCGCGTGCAGCTCGACTCCGGCGGGCTCGTCTACTGCGAGCACAACCACGCCGACCAGCTCTCGCTCGACGAGCGCGTTCGCGTCGACCTCGACATCGACCACCGGCTCGCGTGGTTCCCGACCGAGGAATGACCCGGCGCTGGCACTGGGGCGTGCTCGCGCTCGCCGGTGTCGCGGCGACGCTCGCGTGGGTGGTGTCGACCACGGTGTTCCCCTATCACTCCCTGAACCACGACGAGGGCGTCTACCTCCAGCAGGCCGCGATGCTGCTCGACGGCCAGGTGTTCCTCCGGCCGCCGCTGGAGGACGCGCTCCGGCCGTGGTTCTTCGTGGAGGCGGGCGACCGACTGTACGCGAAGTACGCGCCGGTTCCGGCGCTCTTCTTCGCGCTCGGAGAGCTGTTCGGGGCGTACCGGCTCGCACTACCGGGTATCGCCGCCGGCGTCGTCGCGCTCACCGCGCTCGTCGCCCGGGAGGTGTTCGGCTCCCGGGTCGGCCTGCTCGCGGGCGCGTTCGTGCTCGCGTCTCCGTTATTCATCATTGAGTCGGGCGTGTTCCTGCCGTACGCGCCGACGACGCTGCTGAACCTCGCGTTCGCGTACGCCTACCTGCGGGCCGACCGCACCGGGAGTCGACGGTGGGCGGCCGTCGCCGGCGGCGCGGTCGGACTAGCGTTCTTCTCCCGGCCGTACACCGCCGTCCTGTTCGCGACGCCGTTCATCGCGCACGCGCTCTGGACGCTCCGCGCGGACTGGCGGGCGGCGCTCCCACGGCAGGCGGTAACCGCGGCGCTCGGCCTGCTCGGGGTCGGCGTCGCGCTCGGCTATAACGCGCTGGTGACCGGGAGCGCGTTCGTCTTCCCGTATCAGGCGTTCGCGCCGCTGGACGGACTCGGGTTCGGGCAGCGTCGCCTGCTCGGTCACGAAATCGTGTACACGCCCGAACTCGCGCTCCGCGTGAACCGTGTCGTCCTCGACCTGTTCTTCACCGAGTGGGTAGCGGGCGGCGTGTTCGGTAGCCTGCTCGCCGCCGCCGGCGTGGTGTGGGCGGCCCGCCGCGAGTGGTCGGCGCGCGCCGCGGCGGTGGCCGGCGTGTTCGTCACGGTCTCCGCGGGGAACGTCTACTTCTGGGGGACGTTCAACATCCTCGGAGACGTCTCCGCGCCGGGCGACGGACTGGTGTCCGTGCTCGGCCCGTACTACCACTTCGACCTCCTGGTTCCGACGGCCGTGTTCGCGGCGCTCGCAGCCGTCCGCGGCGTCACGGTGCTCCGCGGGGTGGCGCGCGAGCGGTTCGATCCGCGAGTCGCACGCGCCGCGGTCGCGCTCGTCGTCGTGGTGAGTCTGGGGGGCGGTGCGGTCGTGACCGCGGGGAACGCGGCGGATCCCGTGGAGACGAGTCTCGACGTGACGGAGACGTACGAGACGGCGTACGCGCCGTTCGAGGACGGTGCTCCCGCGGACTCGGTGGTGTTGGTTCCCGACCCGTACGGCGACTGGCTGAACCATCCGTTCCAGGTGCTGCGGAACGACCCCGGGTTCGACGGGCGCGCGGTGTACGCCATCCACGACCGGCCGTTCGCGGTGGCGGACGCGTTCCCGAACCGATCCCTCTACCGGTACGTCTATCGCGGGGCGTGGAATCCGGCCGCGGGGTCGCCGTCGGCCGCTCGGTTGCAGCGAGTGCGGGACGTGTCCGGGGCGGCGGTGACGATGGAGGCACGAATGGGCGTCCCGGCGGCAGCGACGGCGACCACGATTCGCGTCGCGACCGGCGGCGAGAGCGCGTACTACACGGCCGAACCCACGAACGGAGCGGTCGACCTGACCGTGTCCGTGCGTGACGGCCGGGTGTCGGTCATGGGTGACGTGTCCGTCGTGGGAACCGAGTCGCTGACCGTGACTGGCCGGGAGACGGTGCGGGTGTCGGCGTTCGTGCAGTACGGCGGCGGGGACGGGTTCACGTACCGTCTGTCCCTGCCGGTGGACGCGACCGGGAGCGGCGTTCGAGCGCTGTCACCGCGGGTGGAGCGGTGCGCGAACGCGCGGGCGTGTGGTGGTGCGGCGGCGTACGTGCCGTCGTCGACGCGGCCGAGCGTGTTCGTGACCGTGTCGATGACCGCCGAACGCAACCACTAAGTTTAGGCCTGCCTAAACACGGATGGATGAAGCTGAGTCGACGCGACGCCCTCGCCGCGCTCGCCGCGACCGGTACGGCGGTCGGCGGTGCGGTCGTGCTCACCGGCGACGACGAGTCGGACGACCGCCCGCTCGACGCCGACAGCAGAGAGACGATGATCGCCGCCGCTCACACCCTCTACCCGACAGCGGTCGAGAACGTCGCGTCCTTCGTCGAAACCTTCCTCGACGGCCGCGTCCACGACCACCCCGACCACGCCGCGGGTATCGCGGCGGCGACGGACTACCTCGACGACTACGCCCGCGCCTGGCACGACGAGGACTTCGCCGGCCTCCACCGACTGACGCGCTCGGACGCGCTCCACGCGATGAACGCCGACACCGCCGACCCCGACCCCGCGGGGAGCGACGTGGAACGCGTCCGGTACTACGTCGTGAACGACCTCCTGTACGCGCTCTACGCGTCGCCCACCGGCGGGAAGCTCGTCGGCATCGAGAACCCGATCGGCCACCCCGGAGGAACGGGGAGCTACCAGCAACCGCCATGAGTGGAGACCGAACGCCGTCCGATTCGGCGGACGTCTGCATTGTCGGCGCGGGACCGGCGGGTGCGCTCGTCGCGGACACGCTCGCGGCGCGCGGCCACGACGTCGTCGTGCTCGAAGCAGGCGAGCGATTCGACGAGGACAGCCGACGCGACCGCATGGAACGCCATATCCGACCGGGCCACGGCCCGCTCTCCGTCTGGAACATGGGCGGGGAGCGCGACGCCTACACGTCGTCGGGCGACCGCGGCTACCCGCTGAACCGGGCGCGCGTGAAGGGTGTCGGCGGGTCGACGCTCCACTGGCAGGGGATGGTGATGCGGCTGCACGAACTCGACTTCGAGCAGGCGTCCCGGCACGGCGTCGCCGCGGACTGGCCGCTCGACTACGACGACCTCCGGCCGTACTACGCCGCGGCGGAGCGCGCGCTCGGCGTCGCGGGCGCGGACGACAACCCGTTCGCGCCACCGCGAGAGGAACCACATCCGATGCCGGCGTTCGAACCGTCGTACAGCGACTCGCTGTTCGCGGACGCCTGCGAGCGACTCGGAATCGCGATGCACTCGGTTCCGAACGCGCGGAACTCGGAGGCCTACGCGGACGAGCCGCCGTGTATCGGCTACGGGACCTGTAAGCCGGTGTGTCCGTCGGGCGCGAAGTACGACGCGACCCGGCACGTCGCGTCGGCGGAGGCCGACGGGGCCCGCGTCATCGACCGGGCGGCGGTACAGCGCCTCGAACACGACGCGTCCGGCGACCGGGTGACCGCGGCGGTGTACGCGACGCCGGACGGCGAGACGCACCGCCAGCACGCCAGTCAGTTCGTGGTCGCGTGCGGGGGCGTCGAGACGCCGCGACTCCTCTTGCTCTCCGCGTCCGACGCCTATCCGGACGGGCTCGCGAACACGAGCGGCGCGGTGGGCCGGTACTTCATGGACCACGTGTTCGCCGGGACGGGCGGCGTGCTGGACGAGGAGACGCGGCAGAACCACATCGGGTTCCTCACGAGCGAGTCCCACCAGTTCTACGACGACCCTGCACGCGGAACCGAGCGCGGCGTGCCGAGCGCGGACGGCGACGCGAGCGACTACGCGCGGTTGAAACTCGAGTTCCTGAACTACGCGGGGCCGTCGCCGGTGCGGGAGGCGCTCGGGAGCGACGAGTGGGGGGACGCACTGCTCGGGTCGCTCCGGCAGTCGTACGGCAACCACATCGCGATGGGCGGGCTGGTCGAGCAGCGGCCGCGCGCGGAGCACTACGTGGGGTTGGACGCGTCGCAGACGGACGACCACGGAAACCCGGTGCCGGACGTTCACTGGGGTCTCGACGACGTGACGCGGCGGACGCTGGAGCGCGCGAACGAGATTCAGGAGCGCGTACTTGACGAACTGGGGGCGGAGGTGACGTGGCAGGTCGGCCCCGAGAACACGGGGCCGGCGTTCCACCACATGGGGACGACGCGGATGGGCCGCGACCCGACCGAGAGCGTGGTGACGCCGGAGCTACGGACGCACGACCTCGATAACCTCTGGATAGCGGGGAGCAGCGTGTTCGTGACCGGCGGGGCGATGAACCCGACGCTGACGCTCGCGGCGCTCTCGTTGAAGGCGGCCGACCACCTGCACGACACGCTCACGAGTGTTTAGGTAAGCCTAAAACACTGGCGGGTGTGTGGACACGTATGTCCGACGATCCGTACACCTTCGACGACGTCAGCGTCGTCATGGGAACGTACAACGAGGAAGCGGCCATCGACACGGTTCTCACCGACATCGCCGAAGCCACCGACGACCGCGCGACCGTCGTCTGCGTCGACAGCTCACAGGACCGCACGCCCGAGATAGCGCGCGAACACGGCGCCACCGTCGTCGAACAACCCCCGCAGGGGTACGGCGTCGCCGTCCACGAAGCCATCACCACCCCCGACCGCCCCATCGTCGTCACCACGGACTGCGACGACACCTACCCCATGGAACGCCTCCCCGACTTCCTCGACGCCATCAACGACGGCTACGATGTCGTCAGCGGCGACCGCCTCTACCACGGCGCGGACGCGATGCCCGACACCAACCGGTACGGGAACATCGCGTTCGCCCTCCTCGCCTCCCTCCTCCTCGGCGAACGCGTCCACGACACCACCACCGGAATGCGCGCGTACCGCCGCGAAGTCATCGAAGACATCGCGTGGACGGAGAACACGGGCCTCTCCGCGGAACTCCTCCTCCGCCCGCTCGCCCGCGGCTACCGGGTTCGCGAACTCCCCATCGACTACCGCGAACGCGCCGGTGAGACGACACTCGACCCCCTCACGGGCGGCCTCGCAATCGCCAAATCGATCCTCACGGTCGGCATCGAGGAACGCCGCCGCTGAGACGACGCCGCACTCCAGATCCACGACGAACACCGCGCCCCGCGGGTCGTTGCCCGCAACGCGGACGCGCCCATCGAACCCGCTCGGGGCGCGCCGATAGTCCGACTCGCGGAAATCGTAATAACGGAACGTAATTGAGTGGGTCTCGTCGACTGCCACTCGATGAAGGAGCTCGCTCGGGAACGGTGGCTGAACCCGCCAAACGCGACCATCCTGAAGTACTATCTCTACAAGGCAACCAAAGCGGTCGAGTTCTACCGCCCCATCATGTACCTCTTCTTCCTGGCGCAGGGCCTCACCTTCACGCAGATCGCCATCCTCGAAACGATATACAATCTCACGACCGTGTTCGGCGAAGTCCCGACCGGCTACATCGGCGACCGCGTCGGCCGTCGAAACAGCCTGCTCGTCGGAACCACACTCATCGCCGTGACGCTGCTCGGCATCGGTCTCGCGAACTCCTTTCTCACGCTCGCGGTTCTCTACGTCTTCTGGTCGGCGGGCTACAACTTCCGCTCCGGAACGGAGGACGCCTGGCTCTACGACACGCTCACCGACGGCCTCTCCGAGGGCGAGTTCGCGCACGTCCGCGGCCGGGGCGAGTCCGCCGCGCTCGCTGCCGGTGCCGGCGCCGCCATCCTCGGCGGCTACCTCGGCAGTATCGACCTCTCCTACCCGTGGTTCGTCGCGGCCGCGGTCACCGGACTCGGGGCCGGCGTGCTGCTCACGCTCGACGAACCCGAGACGTACGAGAAGTCGAACACGGACGCGTTGACCCTCCGCAGAACCGCCGACATCGTCACGGACGCCCTCTCCCACCAGAACCTCAGAGCCTTCATCGTCTACTACTACGTCCTCTACGCCGCCGTCACGTACCTCGTGTTCGTCTTCCTCCAGCCGATATTCCGGACGGTCGTCGTCGACATCGGCGTCTCCCCGGCGCAGGTGGAGTCCCTGCTCGGGTGGTTCTACGCGGCCTACAGCCTCTTCGGCGCGGTTCTCAGTTACTACACGGGCGCGATTAAAGACCGCGTGGGCGTCCGGACGTGGTTCGTCCTGTTGCCGTTCGTCGTCGGCGCGACCCTCGTCGGGATGTACTTCGTGCCGGTTCTCGCGCTCCCGACGTTCCTGCTCGCGCGGGGGCTCTCCGACGTGACCCGGTCGTTCGCCGGCCAGTACGTGAACGACCACATAGAGACGCTCGGCCGAGCGACGGTGTTGAGTTCGATGGCGATGGTCAGCGGACTCGCAGTCGTCCCGTTCCAACTCGCGAGCGGCGTCCTCTCGGACGCCGTCTCGCCGCTGTTCGCGCTCGCCGTCGCCGGGGTCGTTCTCGTGGTCGGGTCGGCCGCGATTCTGCTGTGGGAGATCCCCGTGGCCGAGTGACGCCACCCGATGCGAGCGCCGACCGGGCGCCGATGGTGTCTGGGAACCGACCGGTACGGAATCCGTACGACCGAAACCTCGCGGTGGGAAACCCCACTCGCTGTGGTCTGCGTGTCCCAACGCCTCCGTCCGTCGAGGAGCGACGACCTCGACGACGAAACCGAGAGGCGACGCAACGCCGCACGCTGGAGAGACCGCGAGCGCGTCGCGACACTCACGTCTGGCGAGGCCGTCCTGCCAGCGATCGCGTTGATCAGTCGGTGGCTGCGCTCGTCGAAGAACTGCCGACGCGACAGCGTTGCCACTCGGAGAGGGGGCTAACTCGGTGACTGATTACTTCTCATCAGGGGAAAAGAATAACTACCACAGGATCAGTACCTAAATCAACATAACACTGTGAGATTACTAGCACGGCTACACGCGCGCACTGATGCCGCATACGACAACGCGTATCACCACAAGCTCCGAGGTCGGATCTGGCGAGCGCTACAGGACACGGAGTACGAACAGTACCATGACGAAAACCGCCCACCGGGGTTCACGTACAGCAACCCCTTCCCACCGGGGGATATGGAGGAAGGAGACGAGCGGACTCTGCTTATTTCGGCCCCCCAAGAGCAACTACTGGCCGATGTCGCGGAAAACCTGACTGCCAATCGCGAACTCAATATCGGCCAGATGCCGTTCCACATTGACGATCTCACGTCACTGTCACCGGATGTCGGTGAACCGGGGAGCAGCGGGACGATTGAGACCGGTACTGGACTCCTCGTACGCATCCCGCCGTGGCGTTGTGACGAGTATGGAATCGAGAACCCCGGCGAAGAAGCGGTATATTGGCGGCCGGAACATACAATCGAGCCACTACGCGAGCAGGTCGAAGCGAATCTCGACCAGAAACACGACCTGTTCAGCCCGGAATACCTCCCGGGCCCGAGCGACACTGAGGGCGATCTCTTCGAGGGATACGAGCTACTGAAGACGTTCGCCGTCCCGATCCAGGTAACCGTAGACCAGGAGATGACCTTCGTGCTCTCGAAGTGGCAGTTCAACTACACCGTCAGAGACGACGACCATCGACGCCACCTCAACCTCGCTCTAGACTGCGGGCTTGGGGAACGAAACGCGCTGGGGTTGGGTTTCTGTAACCTGGTCGAGAAGCACAACCCGTACGGCGAACCCGCGGCGGAGGTCGACAGATGAGTCTGCTCCCCGAGCCGTCGACGTTCGAGAAGCGTTACAGCGACGACGAGAAGCTAGCGAGCGAGCTGCCTGATCGACCGATCACCTCGCTCCGCGACCTCCAGTACGTCTACGGGCGTCTATACACGCTCGCAACCGCCGGAGGGGGCGAGTACGCGGCCTATCTGACGCCGGAGAAATCGACCGACCTGTTCGACGAGCCCGAGAGCCTGCTCTATCTCCGCGTCGATCTGAGTGGGGACAAGCCCCGCCTCGACTCCGACCAACCGATCGGTGTCGAGAGCTACGGCGAGGAGAAAGTCGAGGCAGTCGCCCACTCGTGGTATAACGCCGCAAAAGGGTTCGACCACAGCGTCACCCACCGAACGGGCAAGAACAAAGAGCCCCAAAAGGTCGCGGAGTATCTCCACGAACGACTCACCGCGTGGGCGGCCGACGACGTGATCCAAGAGGCTGTCGCCGATCACGAAGACGGATGGATCGTCGACGCGCTCGCCGAGCTCGGCGAGCGTGAGGGACGTAGAGAGCGCATCGAGACAGCCGTCGACGAACAGCTCGACGGCAAGACGACGGCGCTCACGACCGTCGCAGTCAAACTCGAGCCTGACGGCGAGTATCTCCTCCCGGGTGAGGCGAGTTCCGTTTTCAACGAAGCAATGCGAGCGCGCAAGCGATCGAAGCTCGTCTCGAAGGGAGAGGCCACGGACTCCATCGGTGAGGCAACCGATCTCGTGACCGGCGATCGAGGGCCGACTGTCGGGACAGCCGAGGATCCGCTGAACTACTTCCTCGGCAAGCAACTCGAGAAGTTCCCCGGGTTCGATCCAGACGAGGCGTGGCGGACGCACCCCGTTTCGGAAGACGTTGCAGTGACGCTGATGAACGCGAGTACGTTCGTCGACGCCTGCGACTACTACACGATGGGCGCGAACGTCTACTACCTCCCGTACTTTTTCGGGCGCTTACAGCCGACAGAAGCCCGAGAGCTCTATCGGATGCTCTATGCGGTCGTACGGGAGCAGGATATGACCCCGATTCAGCACGTCTATCAACAGTTCCAGAATGATCCGGCGCTACAGGAGTACGGAGAGCGGTTCCGCTTCTACGTCGCCGCCGTGATGGAACACCAGACGAAGCGATTCGACGTGTTCGGCGATACACTCGACGGGTCACTGCTGTCTCCCGTGGAGTTAATCGGTAGCCATATCGACGTTCTGGAGTCGCCGCTGTTCGACGTTCACGGCGACGCTGAACGAGATGCCCCCGAACTCAGGCCAGCATTCCCAGCACCAGAGAGTTGGGACATCTTCGTACCTAGCGAACACGCTCTCTTAGGCACCCTCGCGACTGGGTGGTACTTCGAACAGACGTTCGCGCCGGCCGATGACGACGACGCCAGCGCCGACGACTACCGAATCCGTGCGCTCGTGGCTGTGCTCTCGGGCGAGCCGCTTGACGTCGAGGCGGTGCTCACAGAGTACGTAGAACGCCTGCTCGAGGACGAGGGTGACGAGTTCCCGAGCTTCCGTGTCTCCGCACAGTACGCACAGCTCTGTGCGCTCGCCGAAGCGGGGCTTCTCACCGGACGCGACGCGTACGAACCGGTCGCAGAGCCGCGGCAGTTGACACACAACCATACAGACGATATGCAACAGGACACACCAGCCCGAGCTGACGGCGGGGACGTCGCCGCGGCACGGGAGACGAAGCTCGAACAGTTCCTTGAACAGACGCCGGCGCTCGGGGAGGAGCAGCCTGAACGGCGCGGCAGTTTCCTCCTCGGCGCACTGGTCGGTCACGTCACCGGCTACCAGCAAGTCAGTGAGGGGCGTTCGACGACGCTAATCGACCAGTACCCGATCAAGGCCGTCACAGAGTCGAAGCTGAAGCGCCTTGCCAGTGACGTGCTCGACAAGAACATCGTCTACTCCCGGGAGAACAATATGGCGGGGACGATGTACAGCGAGGTTGTCGATCGGCTGGTGACGACGCTCCCCCAGATCGATATCGACGGCGACTGGGAACTCGACACGACGGATCTTCGGTTCTATTACTCACTCGGGGTTGCGTACGGGATGAACAACTGGGCGAGCAGCGACGACGAACAGACCGATGACCAGCCCGCAGCCGAGGAGGAAGAAGCATGACCGACGACACATACGCCGACGACAGCTACGACCCAGTAACGAACCGATCCGAGATCGTCTTCTGCTACGACGCCGTCGACGCCAACCCGAACGGGAACCCCCTGAGCGGGGCGAACCGGCCGCGAATCGATCCCGAAACCCAGCAGGCGATTGTGACCGACGTCCGGCTGAAACGCTACCTCCGCGACCAGCTAGACGCCGACGGCCACGGCGTCTACGTGCGGAACGTCAAAAACGAGGCGGGCAAGCAGTCCTCGCGTGAAGACCTGCTCGCCGACCGGCTGCGCGAACTGGATCCCGACGACTGGAACCTCGACGATCTGGACGACGATGAGGCGGCCGAGCTCCGCGAGGAAGTATTCGGCACGTTCCTCGACGCCAGCGCCGACGTGCGGTATTTCGGCGCGACGATGAGCGTCGACATGAAGGGGAGCTACGAGGGGTTCGAGGACTACCTTCCGGATCACTTTACCGGCCCCGTCCAGTTCTCGCCCGCGAAGACGCTTCACCCTGTAACCGAGAACGAGGAGTACAACAGCCTTACGAGCGTCATCGCGACCGGCGAGGGGAAAGAGCAGGGTGGGTTCGACCTCGACGACCACCGTATTCAGTACGGCTTCATCGCGTTTCACGGATTGGTCGATGAGAACGGTGCCGCCGACACGAAGCTCTCCGAGGCTGACGTCGAGCGACTTGACACCCTCCCGTGGCGCGCGATCAAGAACCAGACCATCAGCCGGAGCAAAGTCGGCCAAGAGCCACGACTCTATCTCCGTGTGGAGTACGAAGACGAGAGATTCCACCTCGGTGGCCTCACCCGTGACCTCGACATCGACGAAGAGCGCTCGGCCCCCGTCGACGAACTCCGGAACGTCCGAGAGTTCACGCTCGACGGAACTGAGCTCGTCTCCCGGTTGGGCCGCCACGCCGACCGTATCGCCCGCGTTCGTGTCGTCGCCAGCGACGTGCTCGACGTGACCGTCGGCGATGAGGTCTACACTGCGGGCGACAACCCCAGCGAGCACGGCTTCTATGGCGCGCTCCGCGAGGCTGTCGACGACGAGACGGTCGAGGTCGTCGACGTCTACGACGAGGCTGCCGCGACGATGCCCAAGTGATGGCTCAAGAGTCACTTGAGAGCTGGATCGACGAGGGCGACGAGCTCCCAGAGACGTGTCTCTCGTTCGAACTCCGCGGAGAGTGGGGTCACTTTCGACGGGTTGAGGGGAACATCGTCAAACAGACCTACCGGATCATTCCCCGGACGACCGTCGCCGGCGTCGTCGCCGCGATGCTCGGACTGAACCGAGACAGCTACTACGAGGCGTTCGGTCGGGATGTGTCGGCAGTCGCAGTGGAGCCGATCAACGAGCTCCGGACGATCAACATGCCGATGAACACGCTCTCGACGGCCAAAGAGCACATGACGACGATGCCCAGTCGTGGGCATGCACGAATCTCGATGCCCGACCCATCGGAGCTCCGCCAGCAACACAACTACGAGGTGCTCGTCGAACCCGCCTATCGTATCGATCTCCAGCTCGCGAACGACACTCTCCGAGGCCGACTGCAGGATCGACTCCGCGAGGGGACGTCCTACTACCCGCCGAGCCTCGGCCTCTCGGAGCATCTTGCAGAGGTCACGTATCTCGGCGAGTTCGAGGTAACGCCACACGAGCGCGAGACTACCGATGTCGATTCGGCGGTGCTCGAAGCCGTCGATAGCGTCGAACTCACCCCTGAAACGGAGGTGAACGTCGAACGCTCGCCGGCGTTCATGGCGGCCGATGAGGGGGGCCGGACGACGACGGCGTTCCAGTCGATTGCGTACGCAACTGGGGCAGAACCACTCCGTGTACAGGACGTCGAGACCCACGAGGTCGACGGCCGACGGGTGATGTTCTCGTGAGCCGTGCGGGGGCGTAGCCATGGCCGAGTTCGCCGACCGACCGTCACATATCGGGCCGGATGGAGAACAGATCCCGCTCGATGAGCATCTCGACGACGTTCGAGAGCGGGTCGGATGGCTCGTCCCTGACGACGCCGAGACGCCAGCAGGGAACTCGCTTGCTGAGTTGGCAGGAGTTGTGGCACGAGTTCACGACTTCGGGAAGCTAACTTCCTGGTTCCGCGAGCACCTCCTTTCGGATGACGCGCAGCCGGACGGTCCGAAGCACCATGCCCCGATATCGGCGCTGCTCGCCCACTACGCGCTAGAGGCGCGCGGGTTCGACGGGGCGGATCCACTCATTGGCTTTCTCGCAGTCGCTAAACACCATGGCCGACTTCCGGACGTTGCGCCATATGTCTCGCGGACGGCCGCAGATAGCGCCCAATCCCCTCTCAAACGGCTCTTCCGAAGCGATGCCTGCCAACAGGCAAAAAAGATCGACGAGGAAGTTCCGGCACTCGCCGAATCAGTTCTCGAGCAAGCGACCAACAGCTCAGGATCGTGGGCAGCGTTCCTCGAATATGTCTCCGACGGAGAACAGGCGGGGAAGTATCGAACGATCGCCGAACACGCCTGTGGAGGGCTGACCCTGTCTCCGGAGCCGGAGAAGCTTCCTCCGGGATTCTACGAGTCAATGCTACAGGTCTGGAGTGCGCTCGTCTTCGCCGACAAGGCGAGCGCGACGCACCTATCGACCGGAATCGAAATCGGCCGGGAGGCCTACCGGTCGCCGACCCCTGAGCGCATAGAAATCGACGCGTACATCGACGAACTCCAGGCTGAGAACGCTGCGACAGAGCTGGATCCGTCCACGGAACGGATGAATGAGCGGCGGGAGGACGCTCGACAGGAGGTTCACGCTCGCGCCAAAGAGTTCGTCGACGACGATCGGAACGTCGCGACGCTGACGCTCCCGACAGGCATGGGGAAGACACTCACGGGGCTGGACGCCGCTCTAACAGTGCTCGAGGGGAGTGAGATGGCGTCGAACCCGAACGAGGGGCGCCTCGTCTATGCACTGCCGTACACGTCCATTATCGATCAGGTGGCTGAACAGAGCCGCGAACTGTTCGGAACCGGTGAGAGAGGCGAACGGCTCACCGTCGACCACCACCTTGCGGATACCCTCGTCTCGCCGCCGGACGAGCCCGAATCAGTCGCCGACGACGCCGTCGAGAACGTCGCCGCCCTCCTCGGCGAGAGCTGGCGGTCGGGGATGGTCGTGACGACGTTCGTCCAGATGTTCGAGAGTCTGGCCGGGCCGACAAACGCCCGCTCGATGAAGCTCCCCTCGCTGTACGGGAGCGTGGTGGTTCTCGACGAACCGCAGGCGCTACCGCTTGAGTGGTGGCCGCTCGTGAACCGGCTGGTCGAGCTGCTGACCGAGGAGTACGGTGCGTCCGTGATCGCCATGACGGCCACCCAGCCCGAACTCCTGTCTGCGGGCGGCCGAGAGCCGTTCTCCCTCGTCGCGGATCCTGATCCGTACTACGACAAGCTGGATCGGCTCGACTTCGTGCTTCACCCGTCCGCGACCGCGATGCTTCCCGGCCAGGACAGTGAAGAGAGCGACACGGTCGACAACGCGGGGTCAACACTCTCCTACGACCGAGCCGGCGACCTCGTCGCGACCCGGGCCGACGACGGCGATTCGGTGTTGGCGATCTGCAACACGATCGACAGCGCGCGTGAGCTCGCCAAGTCAGTTGCCGACCGAACAACACCGGTGGAGGTCAATGAGGTGTACGACGAACTGCTCGACGACGCGGATGAATCGACCGAATCGATACCGCCCGAGCGAACACGTACCGAGGCGACCCGTCGACGACACTCGGGACAACCACTGTTGGTTCACCTCACGACACGCCACCGGCCGTGTGACCGACGCCACCTCATCAACGTGGCGTCCGCCCTCGCGGAAGCGGGTGACCCAGTGTTGTTCGTCTCCACCCAGCTGGTCGAGGCGGGGGTCGACGTGAGCTTCGACGAGGTCATCCGTGATTTCGCGCCGATGGACAGTCTCGTGCAGGCCGCGGGCCGGTGTAACCGGTCATACGACCGCAACCGTGGGCGCGTGACGATCTGGCAGCTCGCACCGCCGCCGAACCGTGAAACAACGCCCGCAAGCGCGGTCTACGGTCGAGGCGAGAGCCTCACCAAATTGACTGGCCAAGCGCTAGCAACGGTCTACGACGGTGGCCCGATGCCCGAGCCGGCCGTTACTCGAGGCGCCGTCGAACACTACTTCGACCTGCTCGACGGGCGTGACGTCGGTGCCGACGAGTACGTGGAGTACCTCGAGCGGGCAGAAGCCGAACAGCTCGGGCGACTCTCACTCATCGACGAGCGGCCCGCCGTCGACGTGATCGTGACGAGAACGGCCGATGAGCGCGAGACCGTCGAAGAGATCCGGCGATCGTTCGGCGAGTACCGGTGGGACGACCTGGACGACCTCGTCGAGTCGACCGCGGACTGGCAGGTCTCCGTTCCCGTTTACCCCGGTGACGACGACACGATGGAGAAGCTCGCTGCATGCGAGCCGCTGTTCCCCGACACAGACCGGCTGGTGCTCGACGGGCGCCCGGGACGGCATGACGGCTACTTCGACGCCACCGACGGCGTCGTCATCCCTGACACGAGCGTGGAGGCACGGCTACTGTGAGCGATCCCGTCTCGCGGCTGGTGGCCACGGCACAGGACGACGCCGTCGACGACCCGTTTCGCGTCACTGGCGTGATGATGCAGTACTACTACGTCTGTGAACGCGAGCTCTGGTTCGAGAGCCGGAACGTCGAAATCGACCGAGAGAACGCAAGCGTTGCCCGAGGGGCCCGCGTCGATGAGTCCGCCTACGCGGAACGTTCACAGGAGAACCTTCGACTGGGGATGATCGCACTCGACCTCCTTGAAGACGGTCGGGTGGTGGAGGTGAAACCCTCATCGACGTTGACAGAGCCAGCGCGAATGCAGCTCTCGTACTACCTCTGGTACCTCGACCGAGTACTAGGCGTCGAACGTGAGGGCGTGTTGGCACACCCGACTGAGCGTCGGCGTGAGGACGTTTCTCTCGACGACGACCGATGCGAGAAAGTCGAGTCGGCGATCCGCGGGATTCACGCGATCGTGACCGCGGACAGCCCGCCGGAAGCCATCGAGAAACCGTACTGCGAGTCGTGTGCCTACCACGACTTCTGTTGGGTCTGACCATGGACAAGAACTACCACATCTTTTCGGACGGCCGCATCGAACGGAGCGAGGATACAGTTCGACTAGAGACCGAGGACGGCGAGAAAAAACATATCCCCGTCGAACACGCTGAGGCGATCTACCTGCACGGACAGATCGACTACAACACGCGGTTGATGTCGTTTCTCAATGACCACGGCGTTGCTGTCCATGTCTTCGGATGGAACGATCGCTATGCAGGGTCGCTGATGCCCGAACGCGGCCAGACGAGCGGTCGAACTGTCGTCGAGCAGGTTCGGGCGTACGACGATCCCGAGCAACGGCAGTCTCTCGCCGCCTCGTTCGTCCGTGGGAGCATCCACAATATGCGGACGAACGTCACGTACTACAACAGTCGGGAGTACGAGCTCGAGGGCGTAATCGAGGAATTAGACAAGGCGACTGCACGTATCGAGGACGCTGGCGACATCTCCGAGCTCATGGGTGTGGAAGCAACGGCTCGGAGAGCGTACTACCGGACGTTCAAGGCGGTTCTTCCCGACGCGTTCGCATTCGACGGCCGAGAGTACAACCCACCACCGAATCCGGTGAACGCGCTCATTTCGTTCGGGAACAGTATGGTGTACGCAAACTGTGTCTCCGCAATTCGTGCTACCGCACTTGACCCGACCATCAGCTATCTCCACGAGCCGGGAGAACGGCGCTACTCCCTTTCGCTGGATATTGCCGACCTGTTCAAACCGGTGTTAACGGATCGGCTACTGTTCAGGCTGGTCAACCGTAAGCAGATCAGCCGAGACGATTTCCGAGACGAGGTCGGCTCCTGTTTACTTAACGAGGAAGGCCGAACGACGTTTCTAAAAGAGTTTGAGGAGACACTCGAGCGAACAGTCGAGCACCCGACGCTGAACCGGAAGGTGAGCTATCAGTATCTGCTTCGCTTGGAGGCATACAAGCTCAAAAAGCACTTGTTAACCGGCGAATCCTATGATTCGTTCAAGCGGTGGTGGTAGATGTACGTCATCGTCGTCTACGATATGGAGGCTGACAGAACCCACCTGATGCTGAAGCTCTGTCGCCGGTATCTTGTCCACGTCCAGAACTCAGTGCTGGAGGGAGAAATCTCGGAGGGAGATCTAGCGACACTGAAGGGGGAGATCGAAGACCTCCTCCAGGAGGGAGAATCAGTCATGGTCTACGAACTCTCTTCGAACCGGCTGTTGAACCGTACCGTGTACGGGGACGACCCGACCGAAGATAGTCGGTTCCTCTAGCTGATGTCGACCCCCCCCGGGGGTTTGGGGAGATTGCGGGTCGACGGAAATGATGAAGTGTATACCACTGGTAGAGGTGATATGGTGGGCAAAATCACCATGGTTTCAGACGTACCCTCGTGGGGTTGAAGCGGTAGCACGGCGACGGTCTCGCCCGTCGGCACCCCGTTTCAGACGTACCCTCGTGGGGTTGAAGCCGGTTGTGGTGTGTCACGCATCGGGCCGTCGCTGGCGTTTCAGACGTACCCTCGTGGGGTTGAAGCGGGCCGATGACCGGCCTCGCACGCACCCGCGCCCGGTTTCAGACGTACCCTCGTGGGGTTGAAGCCGTCGTTGTCTCCGTGCCGATGTCGGTACCGAGGCCGTTTCAGACGTACCCTCGTGGGGTTGAAGCATATTGATATGGCGCGTGGGCGTGGGTCGTGGACGGTTTCAGACGTACCCTCGTGGGGTTGAAGCCTCGTCATCCCACAGAACCTGAGTCTCCTCCGCGACGTTTCAGACGTACCCTCGTGGGGTTGAAGCCACCGTCCGAATCCCCGGATCAATCGTACTCCCCCGTTTCAGACGTACCCTCGTGGGGTTGAAGCCACCGTCCGAATCCCCGGATCAATCGTACTCCCCCGTTTCAGACGTACCCTCGTGGGGTTGAAGCGAGCTAAACGAACTTGAAGAGTCAGAGGTGAAGAACAGTTTCAGACGTACCCTCGTGGGGTTGAAGCGTTGACTGCGGTGGCTACGTCGACACTCGGAGGGACGGCGTTTCAGACGTACCCTCGTGGGGTTGAAGCCGTGATTTTAACGTCGGAGCGCGTGAATCCCTCGCCGTTTCAGACGTACCCTCGTGGGGTTGAAGCGGCTTAGCTTCACCCCCACCGTCGTCGGGCTGTGGTTGTTTCAGACGTACCCTCGTGGGGTTGAAGCAGCCGCGTCGGCAGATCCCCTTCAGGAGCGTCAAGCGTTTCAGACGTACCCTCGTGGGGTTGAAGCTGGTTGATTGCCAGCATCACGAAGCCCTACGTAAAGCAGTTTCAGACGTACCCTCGTGGGGTTGAAGCGCCGCTCCAGTCCGATTCGTAACGGGGGCGGTAGTTTCAGACGTACCCTCGTGGGGTTGAAGCTTCAGACGGCCGAGCACGCCGCCCGAGCGGCCGCCGAGTTTCAGACGTACCCTCGTGGGGTTGAAGCCATTAGACGCATACACCGGATAATGGGAATAGCGAGGTTTCAGACGTACCCTCGTGGGGTTGAAGCCCGCTGTAGTGGGCGTAGACGCTGTTCGGGACGCGTTTCAGACGTACCCTCGTGGGGTTGAAGCAATCTTGACCCTCGAGTATCGGAGAACGTGCAGGGCGTTTCAGACGTACCCTCGTGGGGTTGAAGCCCGAGTCGAAGAAGTCGGGCGAGGATGCGTGGTGGGTTTCAGACGTACCCTCGTGGGGTTGAAGCATCCCTGAGGTGCGGACGATTGATGAGATTAATCTTGTTTCAGACGTACCCTCGTGGGGTTGAAGCGGTCTCTCCCAACGCAGTCGGGTTGATATCTGGTGTTTCAGACGTACCCTCGTGGGGTTGAAGCGCGTGGGATGGATGGGGTGTATGGGGTGCTTGCAGCAGTTTCAGACGTACCCTCGTGGGGTTGAAGCGATGAGTGCGAGGCCGCGTTGCGTGCTGATGTCGCCGGTTTCAGACGTACCCTCGTGGGGTTGAAGCTCGCTGGCATGGAGACGGCGGAAAGTCAGCTTGACGTTTCAGACGTACCCTCGTGGGGTTGAAGCGACAAGATGGATGACGACGACCGGAGCATGCTCTTGTTTCAGACGTACCCTCGTGGGGTTGAAGCACCACGTGGGCAAGAACTAAGGTAATTGGCCACATGTTTCAGACGTACCCTCGTGGGGTTGAAGCTCTCCGTCCCTGTCCGGCGCTCCGAGCAGGAGATCCGTTTCAGACGTACCCTCGTGGGGTTGAAGCCCACAGGGCACTGGCCCACACATCGACACCTCTTCGTTTCAGACGTACCCTCGTGGGGTTGAAGCTCGGAGGAAGCGGCCCGCGACCGCATCAACGAACTCGTTTCAGACGTACCCTCGTGGGGTTGAAGCGAGTCGTTCGCCGTGATTTGGGAGGGAACGCTCGTCGTTTCAGACGTACCCTCGTGGGGTTGAAGCGGCGATCCAGCCGATGGGCTGCGCCCAGTACCACGGCGTTTCAGACGTACCCTCGTGGGGTTGAAGCCGGCGTAATCGTAGATGGTAGTTCCGGAGCCGTAATGTTTCAGACGTACCCTCGTGGGGTTGAAGCGTTTGTGCGGCAGCGCGCGACAGCTGGCGCTGCAGTTTCAGACGTACCCTCGTGGGGTTGAAGCACCCCCGAGGCGGACCGCGTGGGCCGCATCACCCTCGTTTCAGACGTACCCTCGTGGGGTTGAAGCACCGGGCCGTCATCCTCGCCGTTCGTGAACGACGGGTTTCAGACGTACCCTCGTGGGGTTGAAGCGCATCCACACCTTCAGGAGTATCACAACGACGACTAGTTTCAGACGTACCCTCGTGGGGTTGAAGCCCGTTCTCCGGCCCGCTCCTGAATAAGCGACTGCCGGTTTCAGACGTACCCTCGTGGGGTTGAAGCACCACCACCGCCAGTCCCAAACGTCGTATGCTGGCTCGTTTCAGACGTACCCTCGTGGGGTTGAAGCACGACGACCACGTCGTACTCGTCGATGTCCGCGGTTTCAGACGTACCCTCGTGGGGTTGAAGCGGCCTCTAACATCCATGAGCAAGACACTTGGAGGTTTCAGACGTACCCTCGTGGGGTTGAAGCCGACGTTGCGGGCGTGGATTGCGTATGCGCGTGAGGTTTCAGACGTACCCTCGTGGGGTTGAAGCCGACGTTGCGGGCGTGGATTGCGTATGCGCGTGAGGTTTCAGACGTACCCTCGTGGGGTTGAAGCCGACGTTGCGGGCGTGGATTGCGTATGCGCGTGAGGTTTCAGACGTACCCTCGTGGGGTTGAAGCGCCATCAATTGGCTCTGTTGGAACCCCCAGCAGATGATAGAAATTACCTGCTGAATACAGCGAAGTGTACAGCAGAGCGTTATGCTACGTAGCGGCTACTCCGTTAGGCAAGAAGCAAGGAGCTGATTGAAGCGCCTGCCGCGTCTGTCCAGACAAACCTTGTTCTTTTAGACGGCACCAAGTAACTCCAATATATGCCCTCAAGACGGACGTTTCTTCTTGGTGGTGGTGGTCTCGCGGCGATTGGTGGGCTCAGTTGGCTTGGGGTCGAACACGTATCTGTAACCGGGGAGGTCAAGCGGAAGTATATCGATGTTTCGTGGAGATCTAACGGACGACAGCGACACGGGCGCATTTTGTGGTCAGCGGTAGCACCAGAAGACGAGATCAACATCTCGTATGCAGCCTCCTACGCTGCGGACGCAGTTCAGGCTCCGAGAGAGATCACCGTGGGTCGAGATTTGGCTAGCCGTCTGAACGAAGACTTCAATGACGTCACCTACAGGCTCGGTGTCTGCGGGACTGCATCTGGTGATTGCGGCTACAGCATGAAACGGGTGAGTCGAGACGGATTCAATACCGCTCAGCTGGGGGATACAGCGACCGTCGCAAATTTCGGAAATCAGCTCTATGTATACGCGGTGAATACACGATCCGGCTGGTCGGGGTCGTCGGAGATCAGAACGTTCGACTTCGCACGCAAGTAACCGACGTGCCAGTGAGTTTGCGTTACCAAAACACGCCATCACCGACATCGGCGGTGTGCGAGATATGTGCGCTGTAGCTACCAATCAGAGCGCTCGGTCAAGATTGTGAGTGAAGCAGGCGATAACAAGTTCTCGAAACTGTGCCCACCAGTGCCGTGAGCGGACGAATGCACCGTACTTGCGTTTGAGACGAGAGTTTACTGTCTCACTCTGGCTGCGCTGACCGTAGAGATCGGTAGTGAGTCGAGCGTTCCACGCTGTGTGGAGCGACGAAAATTCTCGATGCTTGATGACCGATCGAACACCCTCATCACGGGGTGACCTACCGCAGTCTCAACCCCCGAGCTGGCGCAGAAGTTGAGACCGATCCGCTCACTGCATAGACCGCAGGCACGGTTTGCTCACTGACAACGCGTACTATTTCGACCGCTTGAACTCAAAGCGTGCCCCGCCATCGGTTCCGTCTGTCAGCGAAACCGTCCAGCCGTGTGCCTTCGCAATATCGGCCACGATCGAGAGCCCGAAGCCAGTTCCTCCGTCACTAGACGTGACGCCATGCTTGAACACGTCGTCCTGCTTCTCTTGGGGAATCCCGCTACCGGTATCCTCAACGTAGAATCCGTTGGCCGCGTCTAGTCCGCCCACGGTCACCGTGACATCAGCACCCCCGTGCTCGACTGCGTTCCGGAAGAGATTCTCGAAGAGCTGGGTCAACCGCCCTGCGTCGCCGGTAACTTCCGGAACTCCATCTGCAACTGTAAGCGTTGCCTCCTCAGTATCGACGTATCCCCACGCCTCCGTCGTAATACTCTCGAGGTCGATCTCTTCTGCATCCTCGATCGTCGTCTCCCCACGAGCCAGCGTCAGGAGGTCTTCGATGAGCCGTTCAATTCGGTCGTGTGCGGATTCTACTTTTCCGAAGTGCTCCGCCTTCCCGGTCTCCTCCGCGATTTCGAGGAATCCCATCGCGACGGAGAGCGGGTTCCGAAGGTCGTGGGCAACGACGCTCGCGAACTGGTCGAGTCGCTCGTTCTGTCGGCGTAATTCCTCTTCCCTGCTCGCTCGTGCGAGTGCTGCCTCGACAGTCGCACCAAGAATCCGGAACAGGTCGACATCCATCTCAGAAAAGACCTGCGTGGAAACTGACCCCGTCGACATGAGTCCATACTCACCCAGTGGGACGAGAACCTCGCTCCGTATCTCTGTGTTCGGACTGTGGGATTGCCCCTCGGCCTGGACATCATCATATACCTGAGTTTCTCCGGACTCAAACGCGTCCCAAGCAAGGCTGTCTCCAGGAGTGAATCGAAGAGACTCGCCAAACAGGTCTCGTGCTGCAGACGTTTCCGTGATCGGGACGAGCGCGTTCTCTCGCTCGTTGTATTCCCAGATTCCGGTGACACCGAGGTCGAGTATCTCGGCCGCGGCATCGACGGCAATCGCTCCGATCTCGTCGCTTGATTCAGCGCCGCTCAGCTGCTGTGCGGTGTCCTGAAGCGAGCGGAGGCGAGCTTCCAACCGTTTCTGTTCGGTGATGTCCTCCAAGACGGCAAGGATGCTCGTAGTCTCTCCGTCGGGGCCTGTAATCGGCGCGACCGACAAGAGCAAGTCCAGTTCGTCTCCGTCTTTCGTCTCCCGCCGTATCTCCTTCGCCCGAATCCGCTCGCCACGCAAGGCGCGCTGCTTGTGTGAGGCGAACTCTTCTTGCTGCTCGTCGGGAACGATCGGATTGAACTCACCAAGCACTTCGTCTCGCGACCAGCCGAACATATTCTCGGCCTCGTCGTTCCAACGGATGACGTTGCCATCGGTGTCGATCTCCATGACGGTGAGTGGCGTGGCCCCGATGAGCGATTCCAGTCGCTCGTTCGTCGCCTCGAGTTCGCGCTCTCGTTCGACCTGCTCGGTGACGTTTCGAGCGATGCCCACGACTCGAACAATCTCGTTGTCGACGATTACTGGTGCGAGGCTGGTGTCCCAGAACCGAGCACCGTCACCGATATCGAGTTCCTCGCGATACGAGACAGGGGCACCCTGATCGACGCAGCGAGTGTAATTGGTCTCGAGTTCAGCACCCTGCTCGTCGCCGAACACCTCTCGTGGCGACTTGCCGCGAACCTCTTCAGTTGAGAGTCCTGTCTGTGCCTCGTATCCGGGGCTGAGTCGGGCAAACTCGAACGAGGGGTTCTCACCAGCGGTATCGACGTCAAGCAAGAATATCGCGTCCCCGGACGTTTCGAGCAACGCCTCGTACTCCTCCGCCAGCTCTCGGTACTGACGGCGTTCCGCTTCTCGCTCCGTGATGTCCTGAAAAACGCCTCGAAGTGCTGGGTCGCCCCGTGGTGTGTCCTCGACGTACTCTCCCCACGCCCGCACGTCACGCACCTCGCCGTCGGGTCGAACGATTCGGAGGTCGAGGTCGTAGGGTTCCCCGTCTTGGATTGCCTGGTCGACCGCTGCGGCAATCGTCTCTCTGTCGTCGGGGTGGTAGAACTCGATTGCGTCGTCGAGAGAGGGTTCGTAGTCCTCGTCGACACCGTGAATCTGGCGAACCCCGTCAGACCAGGTGAGTTCGCCGCTCGATGGGATGAATTCCCAGATACCGATGTTTGCGATGTCCTGAACGCGGTCGAAGAGGAACCCCTGACGTTCGAGTTCGGCACGGTCACGTCTACGTGAGAGTTCAGTACTCACGAGTTGTGCGACCAGCTCGACGAACGTTCGTTCGAGCGCTCCGAACGGCGCGACCCGCGTCGTCGGACTCGAGAAATTGACGGTTCCGTACCGCGTGCCATCGACGACGAGTGGCACGCCGATGTACGATTCTAACTCGAAGTCACGGTAGGCAGGATGCGTCTCTTTCCCGCTGCTAACGGCGTCTGCAAACGAACAGACCGAATCCGTGCCGACGACTTCAGCACAGTACGTCGATTCGAGATCGAACTGATCGCCAGCTTCGATATCAGCCTCTGGTGCATGAACTGCTTCGACCGTGTAGTCGCTGTCCTGAATCCGCGAGATGATGCCGATTTCGAGTCCGAGCGTCTGACAACCGACTTCAAGGAGATTCTCGAGGCGTGACTCGGCCGAGACCTGGCTTTCTGCCATGACCGCCTGGAGATCCTGGAGTGCGTCCCGCTCTCGTTCCAATTGACGCTTCACCTCGCTTTCTTCGGTCACGTCTCGAGCGACAACGACTACCTGCTGATTCGCTCGACTCTGGAACGGCGTCACCCGGACGTCGAATGTCCGCTCGCTGGTCCCGACCACGACGTCGAGTTGGAGGTCTGCATCGTACAATCCGGTCGACCCACTATCGCTCTCGATCTCGTCGAGCGTCGATTCGACTGCCTGGGAGAATCGCGTTATATCGGACTCGCTAACGCGGTCATCGACGACCGTTTCGAACTGTTGTCCTGTGAGCTGGGCCGACTGATCTCCGGCGAGCAACCGCTTTGCAGCCGTATTCGCGAACTCGATATCACCGTGTTCGTCGAGGACGAACACGACGTCGTGGATGTTCTCCAGAATCGCGTCACTGCGCTCTAGCTTCAGTTCCCGCTCTCGCTCGGCAGTAATTTCACGCGAAAAGACAGTCAGTCCGTCGTCATCTGGGAACGCTCGCACTTCGATCCAGTAGTCGAACGGCTCTTCCAGATGCTGTTCGAACGATACTGGTTCACCAGTCTCCATTGCCGTTCGATACTTGTCTTCGAGTTCCGTTCCGACGATCGACGGGAACTCTTCCCAGATGGTTCGTCCGACGACCGCGTCCGGGTCACGGTCGACTCGCTCGGCCATTTTCTCGTTTACATACTCGATGCGCCAGTCGCTGTCGACGGCGTAAATCGCGTCAGTTGCGCGTTCGAGCGTTCGTCGGAAGCGCCGTTTCGTCTGCTCGACCTCCGTGCGTTTGTGAGCAGCCCTCGTGAGCGTTCGAATACGGGCCGCGAGTAGTGTGAAGTTATCACGTTCCGACCGGACTGGGATGTAGTCCGAGACGCCGGCACGAGTCGCTTCACTCGCGATATCCTCACTGCCTTTTCCGGTAAAGAGGAGTATCGGGATCTCGTCGTTCTCCTGGCGAATCGACTCCGTGAGCTCGATGCCGTCGGACTCTCCGAGCGAATACGCCGTCACGATACAGTCGACCCGATCCGAAGCAAGCCGGTGCAGTGCTTCGTCGATACCGCCGGCAGAAACACAGTCGATCTCAGGACTCGTCTGTTGGAGTTTGGTTTGAACCAACTCCGCGAACGCGGGATCGGAGTTCACGTAGAGAACGCGGAGTGGATCGTCCAGTTCGTCAGTAGTACCGAGCACAGTTACAGAGATTCGACTGTCTAACCGGTTAAATATTTCTTGCGAGACACTCTCGTGGGCTATCGAGGTCGCTGACGACTGAAAAAGCGCACTACTCAAGGGGATTTTCGTATGTCGGTCAATATAAGAATACGGGACGGATACGCTGCTGGTATGGCTGCGGAAATTCTGGCTGCCGACGACGACGAAGACATCAGAGAGATGATCGATGTTAGTCTCAGTGAGGAGTTCGATGTGGAGACTGTAAACGATGGTCGGGAGGCATGGGAGTACTTAGAAGAGTCTCCGGATTCATTACCGAAGGCGGTGATTCTCGACGTCATGATGCCAGAGATGGACGGGTTTTCGGTTCTAGACCATATCCGGGAGAACGACGGGATGCAGGACGTTCAGGTTATTATGTTGACATCACGGAGTCGGGAGGAGGACATCGTTCGAGCGCTCGAGGGAGGCGCGGACGATTTCCTGGCGAAGCCCTTCAATAAATCCGAACTGTACGGACGTGTACAGCAAACTCTCCAGTAAGCGACCATACAGAATTGAAAGTATAAAGATGCATGGGCTGATAGACCGTTACAATGTGGGTGGCCACACTAGTCGCCGTGATCGGTCTATTAGGCGTCGGGGCTATCACTCAATTCACCGGGTATCGTATGGGCGGATCAATCACCATTCCCATTCTTGCCGTGTACTCTTTGAAGAACTTCGTCATGCTCCCCGTTTTTGTGTTGAGCGCAGCAGCCGCGTACGTTGGCCTCTGGATCCTCCGTCGTCGAACGTTGATATTTGGTCGTGACGAGCTCATTGCAGCGATGGTCATCGGCACAACCGTTCCAGTAGTCACGCTCTTTTTCATTCTGCAATTAGGACTTGAGGTGGGAGTAATCGCGTTTCTGGGAAGTATTCTCCCTGGACTCGCAGCGTACAATTACCATCGAATCAAGCCGGAGTATCGCCGAAACGACCTCTTGGCGAGTGTCGGGTTGTTCGTTACTCTCACTGCGCTCGGTTGGGTACTGATTTCCAATGGATATGCGCGTGAATTTGGTGCGCTGACGCCCCCAGTCCTTTTTTCTTCGACGGCAGACGTCGCTATCTACAAAGGTGTTTCAGTGTCCCTCGACCCCGAACCCGTCATCCTCCCTCGAGAGATTGTGGCCGGACTGTTCGCTGGTGGGCTGGTTCTATCTGAACGGCTCCGGGGTCAGTTCGGTGTTCGGGTCGGAATCATCGGTGCGGTCCTCCTCGCGATTTACGCGCTAGCGAGCTATTGGCTCGTACTCCTGTACGTCCTTTTGCTCGCGCTATCGTTTGGCTTCATCCAGCTGTCGAACTACCTCACACTCCGGTACGGACGAGTGCTTCTCGGAGTGACTGTCGCAGTCGCGATCTTCGCCGCAGTATCGCTGACGTTTGTCGTACCAATTGAGCGAGGGCTGTCGGCGTTCTTCACCGCGATTTTGGCAGGTGTTGGCGCGTACAACGCGCATGCGTCGGCACCATTCGAGCGCCGCCTCGTCGTCCCGCTTCAGATCGTGGTCTTCATCCCCGCATTGATCGTCGCTCGACTGTTCAGTGCTCCCCAACCTCGTGGGTTTCCACAAGAGCTGACGTTGCCTGTCCTGGGGATTGCAGCGGTTCTCTGGGTGGCTGCCTTGGGTATCGCGTATTGGTATACCGTGTCACCTCCAAGCGAAGAGGAGGTTCTCTCTGCGTCGGTTCTCTCTGAAGGGGGTGAACCATGAGTCGGACCGCCTTCGAGATCTACGGCCGTGGGTTCGGCTGGTCGTGGCGTCTTAGGGGCCCAGCGGAGGTACTAGCAACCGGGAGTCGCCACTACGACACGTCCCGAGCAGCTCGCGAAGCAATTGATCTCGTTCGCGCCGCTGTTACAGAACTATCGGGGAACGAAGAGTCCTTCCCAGACACCGACGTCGACGCCCCCGACATCATCGTCGAACGAGAGGCCACACCGACGGGAGAACTCCCGGAAGAACGAAACAACTGGGTCTGGCGGCTCCAAACTGCAGACGGGGTACTGGGGCATAGTGCCGATCGCTTCCCGACGGAAGTGGCAGCACAGTCCGCGGCGGACCAGTTCCTCGACTATGCGGCGGGGGCGCTGCCGATGTTCTTGGTTGGGGCGGAGTACGAGTGGAAGACCGGCCCGAAGCCAATCGAAGTCGGCTCGTCGAGTTTGACAGGACTGGTCAATGAAATAACGAGAGGTATTCGACATCGTAAGGTTCTCGATCAGATCGATACCCAGATTGTCGTCTCGGGAACCCGTGGTAAATCCTCAACCACCCAACGGCTCGACGATATCTTCAACCGCCGAGGGTACGATACACTCACGAAGATCACCGGCAATCATCCACTACTGATCCACAACGGCGAAGTCCATCCCATCGAACGACGGGGCCCCCGAACGACGCTCTACGAGAATATCAGTCTCATCGCCGAGTTCGTTCCCGAACTCGATGCGTACGAGCCAGACGACGTCGCTATCTTCGAGAATCAGGGGATTACGGAATATACGACCCGGCTGTTCAATCAGCGTCTGACCAACCCGGACATCATCGTGTTGACAAACGTCCGCCAGGACCACACAGATACCCTCGGGAAGACTCGAACAGACCTCGCACGTGCGTTTGCGCGGTCGGTTCCGGCGGGAACACACGTCGTGAGCGGTGAGCAACACCCGGTGTTGCACGAATATATGCGAAAAGAGATCGACCGTCGCGGAGGGACTATCGAGCAGGTTGATATTCCCGACGAACACGAAGGGCTAATCGGTTCTGAAACGATTCACGCAGTCAATGCGGTGTTAGATGTTGTTGGCGAATCGCCACTTCCAGCCGAGGAGATCGAATCGTTCCTCAGTGCGATCCAACCGACGTGGATAGAACTTGAAGACGGACGCATCTTCAACGCTGCCGAGGTGAACGACGTCGAAAGTACTGAGATGGTTCGACGGGTGCTCGCCGATGACGAATGTATCACCCCGTTCGTGTACCTCCGGCGAGACCGGCGAGGGCGTACAGCGTCATTTGCTCAATATATCGAGTTGCTATTCGAGCGAGAGTTAATCGAGGAAGCTCATGTCGGTGGAGCTAACACACGTGCGTTCGCCGAAAACGTCGATGTTCCGACCGAGTGCCACAGTCAGAATGCGGACCCGGAACAGGTTCTAACTGAACTGTTCACCGCTGGCCGGCCAGTCATCCTCATGGGTAACACGGTGGACGAGTTTATGCGTGAGATGCAGGCATCGATTGAACAACGAGTGAAAGAGAAAAAACAGGCCGCCTCGGCAAGCGAAACTGTTGACCTTTCTGAACAGGGGAGCGCGGAAGCGACTAAACCAAAAGGCCACGAGTAAAACGGTAGCTTCTGTACGGGTTCGGCCTTTTGATTAGATGGAGACGGCCCTGTTGAAACCCTATCGTTCCAACATTTGACTCGCTGGAATAGCCGTTAGATAGGTGTGCGTATGGGTCGAAAGAACCTCTCGACTGCGTCGAGACGCAATCCGTCTCTTGTGCGTCTTCAACTTGCCCTCAAGTCTGGAACAGTGACGCCGAAGCGCGGATTTACCGCCTACCCTGATCGGTTCGAGGCCGAGTTCACGGACAAGCCCCGTCCTCAACGAGCGCGTCAGCGCGAGTAGGGCGGGGTAGTTGACTGCGTGGCTTCGAATGATTAATATCTGTGAGCGAGCAGTCATCGGTCTATGACTGATTGGCGAGAGCGGATGGAATCTGGGTCAGAAATTCTGCGCCACCAGGCTGTTCGCATTCCGCTCCCAGACGTGGACGCAGAGCGCTCCGTCCACGACAATATGATGCGGATTGCGGCCGCTGGCGAGCGAAAAAGCAAGTTACTCGATGACCCGGACGTGCCGTTAACGGAAGTCTATGAGGATGAACTGGCCGAGATGAGACAGAGCTTCAAGCACCGCTTGCAACAGGTCGCTGGCGAAGACTACTACGATGTTGCAACCGCGTACCTCGACGGCGAGCGTGACGACTGGATCGGGGCACTCGCAGCGTATTATCTGGACTGCTATTATCGCTTGCAGGAGCGCTACACCGTCGACGAGCACATTTTCTTTTTGGTGATTCTGCGATATCCGGAGTGTATCACTGTGAACCTCAGTTTTCCCACCGGTGAGATCAGCTCCGACGCAGTTCGCTACGAGTCCGCCAAGCACGTCGAATCCGAGCTCGACGAGCACGACCAAAAACAATTCTACGCTGACTGTCAGTACTCACAGCACAAAGCTGCGGAATACCTTCGCGAGAACGTCGATTGTATTCGCGAAGCGTTCCCAGACCCAGAGACGACTCTGTTCAAGCAGCGTCGATACGGAGGATTCGTCCACATCACAGGCAGACAAGGAGCGACATTCGCGGAGATACTCGAGTCTCTCTCCCCGAATCCAGACCGGTTCGATGACGAGGCATCGACACCTGGTCTCGTTTCGGAAGGATCAGAAGCCAAACGAGCGAAGCAGGAGTTCCTTACCGACGCCAAGATTGTACTCTGATCGGTAGAAACGCTGTACTTAACGAAATGCCGCACCACATCGGGATGGGTTCGCCGTAGCTGGAGTTGGCGTGGAACAGCCGATCAGTAGAGACGCGAACCAGTACGGGAGCCTCTGACCTGAGAATCTGGTAGCTGTTTCTGCGTGGTTTCTGACAGTATACCGGAATAGAATTGAGGTCAGCAGATATAACCCCATTCAGAACGGGATTAGTATTGATTCACTGTCGTTTTGTACGGACGTACCCTCCGAACTTCTGAACTGCTGAGCTGGCGATTTCTGTATAGTGGTATGTAGTTTACGCCTATTCCGGGGGTTTTGGCCGATATGGCGTGTTGTTTGGTTGTCTGGGTGGGACAACAATACACCAAAAATTATACTCTACGTTATATTTAGTCGCTATCCGCCCAGAACTACACCCTTAGACTACCCGAGCGCCAAAGCGACACCGATGACGACCAGACTCCTCAACCAACGACGGCCCCCTCGAACGCGACCGCCTCGGTCTCCCCCACCGTCCGAAGCGACGGTCGACCGCGGTCGAAATCCGGTGAGTCTGTGCGATCGATGTGATAGCAACGCAAATCGACGTATCACGAGCGGTTCGCTCGCACCCGCTCTAGCTAACAGTAGTTGCTAGCGCGATTTCTTTATTCAGAAAGGTGCCTGAAACGGCTGAATCGGTAAGTAGGTATGCGTACGTTGCGACAATTGAGTTTAGAATACAGCGGTGGTATTGGGTTCGAAGTAGCCGATGCCCACGTGAGTGTGAGTTACTGTGGATCCACAGATCGTTCGACAGTTTTGACCCCAACATACGTGATTGCTCCTACGAAGAGCATCTCTATAACTATGTTCGCCACAGCAGATTTGATGAATGATAGCTGTATTAATTGAGTGATCGCCACCCCAAGAGCCGGAAAAAAGCCAGCGGCAAGCAGGGGTTTGAATCTAACCATATCGAAGGTAGAATATATGTACGTATAACTTATTTGGTCGTTGTTAGCACTCATTCTCTTCCCTGAACTAACCGGCTGTTTCACCCAGTACTCTGAATAAAGAAACCGTATCGTCAACTACTGCTAACACGCGAGAGCCCGTAGAACTAGCGCCGGAGCCCGATCCGACAGCTGCCCCAATGTACACGCGGACAGTCGGCGTACTGGCCGTCATTGCAGTCGTCGTGCTCGCTGCGTGCGGCGGCCGGCGCGAGCACGAGCCGCCTCCGTCATCGCGACGGGTTTCGCCGCGGTCTGCCGAACTCCGAACCCGAAGACTGAGTCGCCGGGAGGGGAACGATAATGCGTACCGAGTCCGTATCTGCGAGTATGAACGGAGTCGTGAACGAGACCGTGGTCGGCGCTGCGCTGCGAGGCGACCGGATCCGGGAGCGCTGAGTATGCCCCGGTACGCTCGCTTCGACGGGCTCGACGACTTCGCCGCGTTCTATCGCGAGACCGTCGTTCCCGCGCTCCGCGACGACCCCGCCTGCGACGTGAACCCCGACCGGGAGACGCCGCCCTACGCGTGGCTGAAAGCGAACTACTCGGGGTTCGTCGAGCGACTGCGGCGCGACCACGGGCTTTCGCCGGGCGCGTTCTACGACGAGGTCGGCCTCCCGCCAAACCCCGGCGAGGACGACGAGTGGGGACTCGACCACGACCCCACGGTGCGCGGGCTGGAGGACTACCTGGAAGAACTCGAACGCGACCGGGGGCGTGCGGCGACAACGGTCGGGCCGCGGCGCTCGCGCCTCCGGACGTACGCCACCACGTACCGGGACGTGAACGACACGAGCGACCTGCTCTCGCCGCTGCTGGACGAGACGGCGAAGCCCGAGGAGATCGCGCGCGTCCGAGATACGTTCCGCGTGCTCGACGAGGAGTTGGGGACGCTTGCCTCGAAGAAGAAGTACGTCTCTGCGGTGAAAAACTGGTATACGTTCCTCGAGGAGATGGGGCGCGGACTGTACAATCCGGCGGCGAGCATTCTGAACCGGTTCGGGTGGGACGAGGATCCGCTCTACGACCATCCGGCGCTGTCCCGGGAGGACGTGCAGGCCTTGCTCGCGGTCGCGAACCCCGACGAACGCTTCCTCCTGTTGGCGCTTGCGGGCTGGGGGTTGCGGCCGGTGGAGGCCTGCGAGCTCCACGTCGACCAGCTCGTGTTGAGCCCCCCGGAGGGGGACGTGCCGTACGTCGAGTTCGCGGCCGGTGAGCGGAAGAACGCGCGACGCACCCGGAATACGGTGGAGTTGTTAGTCGGCGTGGACGCGGTTCGGGAGCGAGTGGCCAGGTTCGCGGACGCCGAGGAGTGGAGCGGGTATCTGCTGCCGGGGGAGTCGGACGGGATATCGACGGAGACGGCGCGTCGGTGGTTCCGGTCGCTCGGGGAGCGCGCGGACGTGTCGGTGGCGGGCGAGCCGCCACTGCCGAAGATGGGGCGGCGGACGTGGTATCGGCTGTACCGCCGGCAGCGCCCGGACATCGAGGCCGGGACGGCAGCCGTCGCCGCCTCCCAAGGGAGTCGTGATCCGTCGGTCTCGGAGCGGAACTACCTCGACGAGCGCTCGCGGCGACAGGCGCGTGCGGACGCAATGCGCGACCTCGTTCGCGCGGAGTTCGCGGACATCTTCGAGCGCTACCTCTGAGGAAATAGAACCGGGGCGAGAAGACTCACTCGGACGCTCGACGACACGTACCGACGGTCACGGACAGCCAAACCGCCGGCTCGGATCGCCGTTGGCCATCGGCGGTCGGAACCCGAAGACCGATAGAGTATAGCTATATCTTATAGGTGAATCGTATAGTCAGTAAGTATAGTCGGAGTGTATAGAAATTCCGTATAGTGAGGAGGGAGCGGTCTGTAAGGGGTATAGCGGGGGAAGCGAGCGGTACCCTACGCCCATAAAGTATAGTTATAGAGTATAGCTATATGGTATAGCTGTATATTGTGGCTGTTGGTTGTGACCTATCTTTATCAGTGATGCGTGTGTCCCCCCGTGTATGCTGACGTACACCCCAGTGTCGGAGGCGGGCGGCGTGGGAAAGACCACGACCGCCGCGACACTCGCAGTCAGTCACGCGCGGAACGGCCAGGACGTTCTCGCGATAGACATGGACACGCAGAACGGAAGTCTGACGTACTTCTTCGGGCCGGACTACGACCGGGGCGACCCGGACGCGGACAACCTCGTCCGCCACCTCGTCGGCCGCCCGAAGGGCGACTTCGCCGACCTCACGCAGACCGTCGAGGCGGGCGTCGACCTCGTGCCGTCGCACAACATGCTCGAGGACGTCCACGAGTTCCTGCTCAACGAGAAACAGCAGGCCGAGCGGCTCGGCGAGTCGTTCAGCATGTACCATCAGCTTCACCGCGTGCTCAAGGACGCGAACGTGCGCGACGAGTACGACGTGGTCATCGTCGACACCGCGGGGAAGGCTGGGCCGATCCTGTACAACGCGCTGGTCGCAGTTCGGAACGTCGTGATCCCGTTCGAAGCGACCGCGAAAGGCCAGGAGTCCATCGAGGGCCTGGACGACCTGGTGGACGGCCTGGAGGAGAATATCGGCGTCGACGTGGGCGTGCTCGCCGTCCTTCCACTTGGGTTCAAGAACACGCGCGACCAGCGGGAGATTCTGGAAGATCTCCGGGTGCAGGGGTTCCCGGTACCGGTCGTCATCGGAGAGCGGAGTTCGCTGATGGAGGGGTGCTGGAAACAGCAATGTAGTCCATTCCGCTATATCGAAGAACACCGGGAGCGAGAGCGGGAGTACGAGCTCGAAACCATAGAACAGTTCGAGGAGCTCGCTCGCTACCTCGAACGGGAGGCTGGACTCGACACGCCCGAGGGGGTGACCGCGTAATGGGACTCAAATCGGGGTCGCGGGACGCCGGCCTCGACGACGAGGAGGTCGACGAAGACGTGGCGGACGGACAGAGCGAGTCCGAAGCGGTCGAGCAGCCGGAGACAGAGAATGAATCGGCGGCGTCGAGAACGGCGGACACGGTGGGGTCGGAGAGCGAGGCGGACGACCGGCCGTCGATGAGTTCGATTCCGTATAAACTCCGCCGGGACAAGGTGAACGAGGGACGCGAGCAGGTTCCGTACTTCCTCCGAGAGGAAGTCGTCGCGGGCGAGGACGACTTGCAGGCGGAACTGGAGGACGTACTCGACGAGAAGGTGTACAAGTCGGACTATCGGGAGGCGGCGATGGTAGTCGCGCAGCGCAATCCCGACCTCATCGCGGACGTGCTCCGCGAGTGGGGATACGACCTGGAGTAGCCTCGGCACTCGACCACCACACCACTGTGTCCGCTGTTCTTCGCGTGTTCGAGTCCGCAACCGAACCGTATCCACACCCTCATAACTACACTCTGTAACTATGTTTTATAGCTATATCTTATAACTATACTCACACGGGTGTTTTTTGAGTTGCTGGCGGGTGCGTCGGCCGGCTCGTGTGTACGGGCACGGTGTGTATCGGAACGCTCTTTTTCGAGCGGGGAGAGTGCTCGCGTATGGCATCTGCCCTCCAGAGCCCGCTCGTTCGGTACGGCATGGGTGCGAGTTCCGCAGTCGTCCTCTTCGTAATCGCGTTCACCTTCGCCGAGGGAATCGTGCAGACGATGCTGTTCGTGCTGGCTGTTGTAGAGCTGCTCATCGTCCCCCAATTTCTGAAAGCTGCTGCGGAGTAGCCGGTCACTTCATCCGCTGGCTGTAGTCCCAGCTGTAGAGTTCGTCGGGACGGAGTTCGATCCGCACCTCCTCGCGGTCGTCGTCCAGCAATCGCCCGGCGAGCGCGGAGTCCGTTCCGCCGAGGTAGCGTTCGAGGAGCGAGCGGAGCAGTTGCTTCCCGTCGTCGGGGTCGACGGTGACGGTGCCGTTTCCGCGGACGCCCCGATACGGCGGGTCGTTCACCGACACGTCGAACGCGACGTGTGAGTCCCCCCGGAGGAACCGCACGAGGTCGGCGTCCGCGCCGGTCGCGCACGCGAACACGCCGTTGTCGTACTCGTACCAGAGCGCGACCGTCCAGAGCGTGCCGTCGGGGCGGTGGGTCGTCAGGCGGAGCGGGACGGCCGTATCCGTGAGGAACTCGGCGACAGCCGATTCGTCCCAGACGCCGCGGAAGTCGGTCATGCATCGAGTACGCCCGCCACCATCGAAAAGGTGTCCACCGCGCGCCGGTCGCCGGAGTTATCGTCGCGGCCGTCGACGCCCGAGTATGGAGACGACGACACTCATCACACTCGGTGCGGTCGGCGTGGTGTTGGTCGGCGGCACGGCTGTCTTCCTGTGGCGGCGGTCGTCCGCAGACGAACGGGAGTCCCGGCGCGCGCACGAGGCTGCACAGGAGCGCGAGCCACCTGTGGAACTCGGCGAGGCGTACGAGTTCGGTATCGCGGAGTTCACCGACCACCACTCCGGCGAGCGCGTCGCCGTCGGGAAGGTCGAGGGGTTCGTGGTGTTCACCGAGGACGTGCCGGACTCCGTGCAAGAGGGTGACGTCATCCGCGCGAAAATCCTCTCGTTCAATCAGGGGAAGACGTCCGCGGACGCGACGTTCGTCGACACCGGTTAGTCGTCAGTCCCGACGACTTCCTCGGCGTCGACGCGCTCCTCGGTGAGGTCGGCGTCCCGCCACGTGCCGCGCTTGTACCACGCGTAGGCGAGGACGCCGCCGAGGACGTTCGAGACGGCGAACGCGACCCAGATACCGGTCTCGCCGAGCGGGCCGGACGCGATCCACGCGATGGGGAAGCGAACGAACCCGAGAATCACCACGGAGATGACGGCCGCGGTGAGCGTTTTGCCGGCGCCGCGGAAGCTCCCGACGTACGCCTGCGTCACGCCGATGAAGCCGAACGTGAGCGCGACGTACCGGAGGAACTCCGCGCCGACGGCGACGACCTGGGCGGCGTCCGCCTGGTCGGCCCCGACGAACGCGGAGATGATGGGTTCGGGGAACGCGAACACGACGAGACCGGCGAGCGCGAGCACGACGAACAACACCTTGCTCGCGAGGTCGGCGGCGGTGGCGGCGCGGTCGGGATTGCCGGCACCGATATTCTGTCCAGTCATCGTTTCGACCCCGCGCGAGATGGCGATAGCGGGGAGGAAAATGACGGAGAACACGCGGGTGCCGACGCCGTACGCGGCGACGACCGCGTCGGGGAAGAACGCGACGATGAACAGGAGGAGGTTCATCGAGATGGCGCGCCCGCTCCCCTCGATAGAGGCGGGGCCGCCGATGCGGACGAGCCGGCGGAGGTAGTCGAGGTCGGGCGCCATGTCGCGGAGGTTGATCTGGACGCCGCGGCGGCCGCGGAACATGATGGCGAGGCCGACGACGAGCGCGAGCGCGCGGGAGAACACGGTGGCGATGGCGGCGCCCTGGATGCCGAGTTCGGGGAACGCGAGCGTGCCGACGACGGGGGCGTTCTCGACGACCGTCCAGCCGAAGATGAGGAAGGGGTCGAGGACGATGTTGAGGACGACGCTCCCGAACATGACGACCATCGGCGTGATGGTGTCGCCGTACCCCCGCATGAGGGAGATGAAGACGGCGAACCCGAACATGAAGAGGAGGCCGAGCGAGATGACTTCCATGTAGCTGGTGGCGAGCGGGAGCACGTCGGCGGACGCCCCCATCACGGAGAGGAAGTCGTCGACGAAGACGTAGCCGACGACGCCGAGCACGACGGAGATGATGGCGGCGAACGTGACGGTCTGGGAGGCGGCGTACTCGGCTTCGCGCTCCTCGCCCGCGCCCGTGAACTGGGCGACGAGGACGCTCCCGGCGACGGAGACGCCCAGCCCGACGGAGATGAGGAGGAAGACCATCGGGAACGCGAAGCTGATCGCGGCGAGCGCGTCGGTGTTGTACTGCCCGAGCCAGAACGTGTCGGCGAGGTTGTACGCGGTCTGGAAGAGGTTGGTGATGACGATGGGCAGCGAGAGGTAGAAGAGGGGTTTGCCGATGCTGCCGGACGTGAGGTCGAACTCCTCCGGGCCCTTGAAGAGGCGTTCTATCTGCTGGCGGACGCCCATCAGACAGCCACCTCGACTGGTGGTGCGGGTGGTTCGGGGAGCGGAGGGGGTCTCGTCAGGAGGTGGCCGAGAGTCATTCGTTACACGTGCTTACTGACTGGTCAGTCAAAAGGATTCCGTGTCGCGTAGCGTCCCCGATTAGACGAACACGAGGAACAAACCGAGCGCGAATCCCACGAGAGCGATGACGAGACCACCGAGAGAGGTACGCGCCATCCGAAACACGGTCTCGCGCGGCGAACGATCCGAAACGACGAGCGGCGTGAGACTCGCCCCGTCGCTCGTGGCGCGGCCGACGACCGTCACCTCGTCGCCGGGTTCGATGCGCTGTTCGGTGTAGCGTCGCGTTCCGATGGAGAGCGGGCGGAAGACCGGCCGAAGGAGAGCGGGCGGTGTCTGCCACCACGTCGATGACGGAATCCCGTCGTGGTCGCGAGCGAACGACCGAATGGACTCGGGCGGCGTGTCGTCGGGTCGGACGGTCGCGACGGTCGTCGTGTCCGCGATGACGGTTCGGGTGGTTTCGTCGACGGATACGGTCGCGGCGGACGTGGTGAGGTCGAACGGAACGGCCGCGGTGGCCTCGTGGACGGTGACGTACCAGGGGAGGACGTAGAGGAAGCTGAGGCGTCGTTCCTCGACCTGATACCGGAGCGCGACGCAGTCGGTGTCGCTGAACGGCGCGGTGAGCGAGTCGGCCGCGTGTTCGACGGTGCCGGTGAGACGGACGAGCGCGTTCGCGCCCGCGCCAGCGAGGGTGTCCATCTGTGGGGCGCGGACGACCGCTGACGCGCGCCAGACGTACCGAGCGCTGGCCGCGAGAACGACCACGGAGACGAGAAGGAGGAAACCGCCGAAGAGCGTCGATGCCGCGAGTGACGTGGAGAACGTCATGTGCGAGAGTGGAACGCGGGCGGCGTGTACGTGTCGGGGAGTTTCAGGCCGAGAAACTGTGCGGAACCGTCAGGGTACCACGCCGCGTAGGAGCGCGTGCCGCTTGGTCCGCCGGCGTCCCCGCTGACGTTTCTCCCCCCTCCACGAGCGACGACGCGACCGCGAGGAGGAGGTCGCGGTTCTCGCCCGTGACCGTGTACGTCGCCGAGTCGGTCTGCCACCGCACCAGCTGTCGGTCGCCGCTCTCGACGTACCGAACCGTCGTCCCGTTCACGCGCACTGGCTCGCCCTCCAGTCGGCGGTCGGCGGCGGGAACGCGCTTCGTGACGCGGAGGCTGGTGTCGTTCGGCGTCGTGTACGTGAGCGTGATGCTCGTCTGATTTCCGTACGCCAAGAGCATGCCGTCCTCGAACTGATAGGGCGCGGGAACGTCCGGCGAGGGAACCGCGACGGTCGTGTTCGCGCGGAGGTTCGTGAGGTCGTCGGCCGTGATGACGCGGTTCGTGGTGACGGTCGCGGACTCCGGGATGTTCGGGTCGAACCGGTCGGCCGCGAACGCCGGGTCGAGCGTGACGTTCGTCACCTCGATGGTGACCCGGGACGTGGAGTTGTCGGTCGCGTACGTCATCCGGGCTTTCACCGGAATCCGTCGGTCGCGGTCGACCCAGACGCGCGTCGTCCGGTTCGCCGCCGCGGCCTGCGTGACGAACTGGTAGGGGCCGCTGCTGGCGCCGACGCGAACCGACGCGTTCGCACCTTCGACGGCGTACTCGACCGCGAACCCGTCTTCTTGGTTCGTCTCGCCTTCGTAGGTCGCATTCCGTTCGAGCAAGTCGGAGAGCCGCTCGAAGAGGTCCGGCGGCGTCGTCCCGTACGTCACGACCGCGCGGTTCGTCCGCGGAACGTACTGAACCGTCGCCGAATCGTTGGTGACGATGCGCATCCCATCGATTCGCTCGGGTTGGCGGTACGTCGCGTTCGTCCGCCCGTGGCTGTGCGCGACCCGGTACGTGATGGTTTCGTCGAACGAGCCGTTCAGCGTGACGTGAACCGTCGCCGCGTACGCGTCGATCGCGTCGAGCTTGGCTATCGCGGTCTGCTTGACCTCGGCGGCGCTCGGCTGCGTGTCGCCCGGCAGGGCGGCACACCCCGCACACACGGAGAGCACGACGACACCCAGGAGGGCCAGTAGCGGGCGGGAACGCATGACGCCAGAAACGTCCGTGTGCGCGTCCGTAAACCCCTCGGTGTCGCCCCTGGTTTCAGAGCGAGAAACTGTCCGGGCCCCGTTAAGCCGGCGGACGACATCGACTCCGACAATGTCCCCGTTCACGTCCCCCTCCCCCGACAGCGACGCCACAATTCGCCGCACGAACCGCCGCCGGTGGTCGCAGTGACCACGGCCTCCCGTGCCCGGCGCGCCGTCCGCGCCGTCCTCGCGTTCGGCGTGCTCGTCGGAAGCCTCGTTCCGGCCTACTTCTTCCTGCTCGCGGACACCACGCCGTTCGCGTGGGACTTCCGCGCGTACCATCACGCCGCTGCGCTCGCGCTCGACGGCCAGCCGTTCGTCGGCGTCTCTCCGCCCGTCGGCGGCGGCGAATGGGTGTACCCCCCGATTACTGTCGCCGCGTTCTACGCGTACACGCTCGTCTCGTGGAGCGTAGCGTACCTCGTGCACGCGGCGGCGAGCATCGTCGCCGGCCTCGCGTGCGCGCATTTCGTCCTCGGCGACCTCCGGAACCGCGGCGTCACGCTCTCTCGAACCGACACCGCGCTCGTCGCCGCATTCTTCACGCTCAGCACGTACCCGATGGTCGTGCTCGGCCAAGGCCAACTCGGGCTGTTCGTCCTCCTCGCCCTCCTCGGCGCGTATCGAGCGCTCAACGCGGGCCGCCAGCGGACGGCGGGCGGGCTGCTCGCGCTGGCGTCCGCGTTCAAACTCTTCCCGCTGTTCCTCCTCGTCTGGTTCGCGCGACGGCGCGCGTGGCGAGCAATCGCGTGGTGTCTCGGCACCGTTACGGCGCTGTGCGCGGCGGGCGTCGCGGCGTTCGGCTGGTCGCTCCACGCGGAGTACGTCCGGTTCATCCTGTTCGAACGGAGTCGCGTCAGCGAACTCGCCGCCGGGATGAGTCCGAACGTCTCGGCGCTGACGCTCCAGCGCCCGCTCGCGGCCCTCCTCCCGGACGTAGAGCCAGTCGTGTACACGGTGCTCGCCGCCGCCCTCCTGCTTCCAGTGCTCGGCATAGTGTACACGCACGTCGGCACGCAGCGCGACCGCGCCGTCGCGTACCTCGCGACGCTCGTCGTGCTGTTGCTCGTCTCCCCCGCCTCCAACGTCCATCACGTCCTCTACGTCTACGTGCCGCTCGTCGCGCTCCTCTACACGGTCGGCGACCCGGTCGTGCGCGCGTGCTTCTTGACGGGGACAACGCTCCTGCTCGCGCCGGTTCAGCCGGCGATACTTGCGGACGTGCTCAGTGCGGCCGGCGCACCCGCGTCCGGCACTGCGACCGTGGTCGCGGCGAGTCACGCGGTGCTGTCCGTCGGATCGCTCGCACTCTACGGACTCCTCGTGGTTCTCGGCGGCTGTGTCGTTCACGCGGCGCGCTCGCGGCCGGTCAGCGAACCGGCGACGACCCCGAGCGAGCGGCGTGTCGCGGAACAGGATTAGCGGACGAGCGCGTAGAGGATGACCAGCACGGCGAGGCTGTCCGCGCCCTGGCGGAGAATCGCGCTCTGAAGCGGCGTGACGAGCGTGGCGGCTTCGAACACGTACTCGAGGAGGAACGGCGTGAGCACGAGGACGAGCGTGCCGACGGCGACGGCGAGCATCGCGGTGCTGTCGTGGCGCCGATACCCCCGGTAGGCCTGCACGCTCACGAGACCGCCGACGCACACGAGGAAGGCGTCGAGAACGACCTGCCAGATTGCGACGGTGGTGAGCGCGCTCATCTCCCCTCACCGGTCACGTGTGTCTGTTCGTTAGGTGTCATAGATGGCGTACAGGATGACGGCGAATCCGAGAAGCTGTGCGACCGACCCGACGATCGAGACCACCGCACTGGAGAGAGCGGTCGCCGTCGAGAGCGAGAGGTTCACGAGCTTCGGAACGGGAACGACGAACAGGAAGCCGACGCCGAGCGCGAGCAGGTGGCGGCTGCCGGTGCGGCGGTAGCCGCGGCCGATGCGAACGACGAGCACGCCGCCGAGCAGCGTCGCGAGGCCGACGCTGAGGAACAACCCGAACACGAGGAGTGGCGCGCCGCCGCTCGTGGATATTGAGACGCCACCGACGTTCATCGGAGTTCCTCGAAAAGGTGCGTGAACTGGTCGGCGGGGTCGTCGCGAACGAACACGTCCACGGCGAGGTCGCCCGATTCGAGTTCGACCACCGCGCGCTCGAACGTTGCCGAATACACCGCGTGGTGATTGCCGTCAGACGCGATTCGCTGACGTTCGGCGACCAGGTTCTGTTCCTGGAGGCTGTCGAGGCGGCGGTAGATGGTCGGCGGGGAGGCGTCGCAGCGTTCGGTCAGCGCCTTTGCGGACAGCGCCTCGGTGCTGGTTTCCTTGAGGATCTCGCGAGCGTACTCGTCGTCGAGGAGGGACAGCACGACGCGTTCGTCCTCACACATCACGTGTCACCGGCGCGGCTGACCGACGGAGTGTGCCCGCGGAGGGCGTACGTGCCGACAGGACTGCTGCGGTGACACCAGGTGCGTGTGGCGAACCGGCAACTGGTGTCGCGCCCCAGTCGTCAACGCTCATACACGCCATGGCACGGTATCGCGTATGATTCTTTGCATCTCTGGCCAACACATCCGGGCGAGGCGAGGCGCACCGCGGGACGGATAAGAGGCGAAAATCGGAGGGTGGCGAGGGGATACACACCACTGCGTCCGCTGTTCCGTGGTGGCTGGAGCGCTGTTCGGCGCGGAACGGAGACGACACCCACCCCACCGTGTCCGCTGTTCCGCGGACGGGCGGGCGAATTCAACCCAGGTCGTTCCGGTGGTCGCGCACACCACCACGTCCGCAGAAAACGGGCCGAGTGCACACCACCACGTCCGCCGTTTTGATGACACGTTCAGAACGAGATGCCGTGAGAGGAGACCCCACCGCGTCCGCAGTTACAGTCGCGCGTGTCGACCAAGAACCCGCTAGCTACTGACGGTGTCCGAACCCCACCATGTCCGGAGTTATCGCCGGGTAGACGGCCGTACGAGCCCGAGAGTGAGGGATGGTGTTCGCGTGAGTGAGGGACGGTGTTCGCGTGGGTGGCGCACACAAACACGGCGAACTAAGAGACGGCTGTCCGAACCGGGAGGGGTCGTGTTCAGGCGGTGTCGGTGGTGCTGATGTCGACGTCTTCGAGCGCCTGATCGACGACGGACTCGTGAATCCCGACGAGTTCGACGGTGTCAGACATGGCTTCGAGGACTTGTTTGACGTCCATGTCGAGCGTGTACTCGCGGTAGGTGCCGCCGCGGCGTCCCTCGTTGCGTTCGGTGACGCCGACGATACCGAGCATGGTGAGTTCACTGAGGTGGTCGCGCATCCGGCGCGGAACGAGCGGATCCCGTTCGGCGAGTTCGGCGAAGCGGGTGTATCGGGGGCGGATGTCACGCGAGCGAACCGGTGTGTTGCCTTCGAGCTCGTGAGTGAGGAGCGCGTAGAGGACGAGGTGACCGTGTTCGGTGAGTCCGCGAACCCCCTCCTCGATGCGGCCGCGTTCGAGTGCGTTCCGTCCCTGTTCGACGTGGTCTTCGGTGACAGTGGTGCCGTCCTGGTCGCGGGCGATGTCGCCGGCTTTCATCAGGAGGTCAATAGCCTGTCGCGCGTCGCCGGCGTCTTTCGCGCCGTAGGCGGCGCAAAGCGGGATAACGCCATCGTCGAGCACGCCGTCGTGAAAGGCGACGTCGGCGCGCTGCTGGAGGATGGCGATGAGGTCGGTCGCGTCGTAGGCGGGGAAGTGGATTTCGTTCTCGCAGAGGCTTGATTTGACCTTCGGGGAGAGGTCTTCGCGGAAGGAGAAGTCGTTGGAGATGCCGATGATGCCGACTTTGGCGTTGGAGAGTTTGTCGTTGGCGCGGGCGCGAGGGAGCTGGTAGAGAAGACTGTCGTCCTCGATGTTGTCGATTTCGTCGAGGACGATGAGGACGGTGTCGCCAAGGGAGTCGAGTTCCTCCCAGAGCATGTCGTAGACGGCGGCGAGCGGGTAGCCGGTGGTGGATATCTGGTTGGATTCGTCGCGGAGTTCGTTGACGAGGTGCGTGGCGACCTGATACGAGGAGGAGAGGCCGTCACAGTTGAGGAAGTTGAGGCTGAGCGTGATATCGTCGTACTGGGCGGCGTCCTCACGGAGGTGGGAGAGAAGGTAGCGAGTGGCGGCGGTTTTGCCGACGCCGGTTTTCCCGTAGAGGAAGACGTTGTTGGGCTGTTCGCCGTTGATGATGGGTTGGAGGGCGGACTGATAGGTGGTGAGCTCGTCGTCCCGTCCCACGAGTTCCTCGGGCTGGTAGTCTTCGCGGAGAGCGTCGCGGTCTGTGTAGATGTCCCGGTCCCGTTCGAACAGCGCCATGGGAACGAGTGTCGCGTACAGTATCATAAAACCACCGCGTCCGCAGTGTCCGCAGAAACTGTCTTTATAAGAAAACGGCGGTACACACCCCCTCCACTATGTCCGCAGAAACACGCCAATCGAGGAGGGGGGACGCACCAACACCGAATCCCGGCCTATAGTAAGAGAAAGAACTAATACATACTATGGAAAATAGTCCATTAGCTCAATACAAATATATCCAGTCGTCGTGTATTGTAATTGGCAGTTCTCGTTGTCTTGGCTCGTATTTCACCGGCCATCACACCCACCCCTCCGTCTCTTCCGAGAACTGCGGACAAAGTGGGGTGAGGGTCTAGCGTCATCTCCTCCAGCCACGGATCTCCCGAATCCTCCCGTTTCGACGCTTCTCTTCCCGAGTACCTCGATACCAGCCGCCCCTCTAACGCCGACGACCACCCCACTATGTCCGCAGTAACTCTCTACTACAACCTCCCTAAACCGGGAATTCGGCGACTCGAGTGAACGACTTCCACGGTTCTGCGACGACTTCCACGACTTCGAGTGAACGACTTCCGCGGCGCTGCGGTGTTCTCTTTTTGTAGTGACGGGGCTTCGTCCCGGCGATGCACAGGGCGTCCTCCGAGCGCCGTCGAACGGTGCGCTCAGTGTCGTTCTGCTGGAACTCGAACAGCGGTACGTTCAGCTCCACGGACCGCGTTACGTTCGGCTCCCGTTGGCGATCCTATCCGACCGCGTGTGTCGCACGTCGCCTTTCCGACGGAGCGCTCAATCCCGTCCTGAAGCGAACGACATACACTGCTCGACCCCGAAGAGACGCGCGTGCAGTACCACGGTGGCGGCCCGAGCATGCTCCTCGTCGCGGTACTCCTCACCGCGGCCGCGGTCTCCGGTCTGCTCGTCGCGCTCGCCACCGCCGTCTACGTGCGGCGCCGCCAGCGGTCGTACCTCCTCATCGTGCTCGCGTTCACGGCGCTGTTCGCGCGCGCTATCGTCGCATTGCTCGCCGCTTCGAACACGATACCGACGGCCTTCCACCACGTTCTCGAACACGGTCTCGACGTGGTGATGGCTTGTCTCGTCGTTGCGGCCGTCTACTACGCCCGTACCGTCGAACGCGCCAACACACAATGACGACACGCACACAAATCGCTGACCGAATCGCCGCGGATCCCGGTATCCACTTCAACGCGCTCGTCCGAGAACTCGATCTCGCGCCCGGCCAGGTTCAGTATCACGTCCAGCGTCTCCTGCGCGCGGGAACGCTCGTCGAGGAGTCCCTCTACGGCCGCACCCACTACTATCCACCCGAGTACGACGCGTTCGAACGACGCGCGCTCGCGCTCGCGCGCCGGGAGAACTCCCGTGACATCCTCTTCGCGTTACTTGACGGCGACCGCCGGGCGAGCGCGCTCGCCGACGAGCTCGCCCTCGCTCGCAGCACGCTCTCCTATCACGTCAGCCGGCTCGTGGCGGTCGGACTCGTCGAGAAACACAAGGACGCCCAGCAGCGCGTCGAACTCACACTCACCGATCCGGATCGCACCGCGCGCATCCTCGCGGATATCGAGCCGTCGCTGCCCGAGCGACTCGTCGACCGACTCGAACGCCTCCTCGACTCCGTCTTCGAACCGTAGGCCCGTCGCCTACGATGTCCGTTCCGCGGTCTGGGTTCTCCGGCGACGCTGCCGGTGTACCCAGAGAACGAGTGCGGCGAGACAGAGGAGTACGAACACCGCCAGCGAGATGATCGTGTGAAGGGTGACGTACAGCAGGTCGGGGTCGGGGACGCCGGTGACGACGCCCAGCCACGCCTCGAACGGGAGCAGAGCGGTGGCGAGCGTCACCGACCACCGGGTCAGGAAGAAGTCACGTACCCGCCACCACGCAACGCCGGTCGCGGCGAGCATCACCAGACCGGTGAGGAACGCGACCGCGCGGTGAAGCCACTCTGCCACGATTTGCGCGTACGTATACTGTGAGGACGCGGCCGCGTTCGCGAGCGGCACCCACTCGCCGGCGCACTTCGGGAAGTCGCCGCCGCAGGACATCCAGCCGCGGAGCGCGACCGACTGAATGGCCGCGGCCGTGAGGAGTACGGTTCCGAGCAGCGCGAGCGTGACGAGCCACCGGAGAACGCGTGGCCCGTCCAGCGACAAACGGTGCATACCACCGACTGCCCCACGAGGTTACTTGCGTGTACTGCTCTCTCACCCGGTTTCGAGAACCGTACCACGAACTACGAGTGGCTGGCCGCCCTCCGCGTCGACCGCCGATTGTCTCTGCGCACTCCGCTGCGTTTCCTCGCGTCCCCGTGAGCCGTCTCGGTGCGTAGGCAGCATACCCCGACGCGCGTCCGGGTGCGGCGAGTGACTCACGCGCTCGGTTCCGCGATCGCCCGTGCGACACTGCCGTCGCCGGGTGGATGCGTCGGTGAGCGGGCGGCAGTGTACACGTCGTCCAGACAGTCGGCGGCGTCGAGCGAGCGGAGCGCAACCACTCAGCGTCCGGTGGCCCGGATTCGGTATTCGGTGTCTCCCGCGTTCCGTGCCGAGCCCCTCGACGCCGCACAGCGGGCCGACGCCACCCGCACGTTCCGCGCCGCACCCGTCGGTATGCGGTCGTGTACGCGTCGAACGTCCACGCTAACAAGGTGGGGCGCGACCGTACTGTGAAGTGCGATGGCATACCAATTCACGTGTACGGCGGACGATTGTGCGTTCCAGGTGCGGTCGAACGAGCGCGACGAAGTCGTCGACTTCACGCAGGAACACGCCGAGGAGATGCACAGCCTCGACCTGTCCCGGGCGGACGTGCGGGACGGCTTGGAGAGCGTCGAGATGGCCGCGGACGACTAAGTAGGTGGGCGTCCGAGCGGACGCCATGACCGACGACGAGGACGACACGGCGACCAGTCTCGCGAGCGAACGCACCCGGTTGGCGCGCGAGCGAACGATCCTCGCGCACATCCGCACGGGGTTCGCGTCGTTCCTCTTCGGCGTTGCCGTTCTGGGCTTGTTCTCCGGGCCGACGGCGCTGCTGGGCGTGTTGTTCCTCGGTATCGGCGTGCTGTTCCTCGTCACCGGCTGGCTGTCCTACCTCCGGAGCAACCGCCGCGTCAGCGGAGTTCTGGAGGAAATCGAACGCCCGTTCCGGCGGCGCTGATTGGTCGACACCGAGCGGCCTTGCTGGACGGCGTTCGTCGTCGCGTTCACGTCGGTGTCGCGCGCGGCGGGTCGTGCGAGCGAGAACGAGGGACGGGGGTGGATTAGTCGTCCGCTTCGACGCGCCGGGGGGCCTGCTCGTTCAGTTCGACGGCCACGTCCGCGGGCGTGAGCGTGTCCGGGAGTTTCGTACTCCGGGTGCCCGCGATGTCGTCGAGGATTTCGGCGAGGTAGGCGTTGAACAACACGGGGTTCTCGCTCATCGGGAAGTGCCCGATTTCGGCGATTTCGACCGCTGTCGAGCCCTCTCCCACGCCGTCAGCGACCGCGCGGCCGTCCTCGGGCGTCGTGAGGTAGTCGTATTCGCCGTTCACGACGTACAGCGGGCAGTCGGTCGCGTCTATCTGGTCGAGTTTCTCCCGGTAGTCGTGGTCGACCGAGTAGTAGTACAGGTCGCCCTTGAACACGCCCGTCGCGCCCTGTTCGTAGTGGTACATCGTCTCGCGGCGCGCGGATTCCGGGCTCTGCGGCGCCATCAGTCCCCAGCAGGAGTACGCGTTCACTTCGGTCGTGTTGACGTGGGGGTGGTCGAGCCAGTCGATGTAGAACCCCGGGCTGTGCGCGCCGCATTCGAGGCCGATGAGCGCGCGGAACTTATCGGCGTGCCAGTCCGCGAGTTCGAGCGTGATATTCCCGCCCATGCTCGACCCCATGTAGATGGGGTCGTCGAGGTCGAGGGCGTCCACGATGCCGACGATGGTGGACACGAACTGTTCGGCGGTGAGCCGGTAGTCCGAGTTCCACCAGTCCTGGCCGACGGGCGGCACGGACTTCCCGTGGTAGGGGAGGTCGTACGCGATGACGCGGTATTCGTCCGTGATGGCGGGGTCGGTGAGGAGGTGACGCCACTCCTGGTTGTTGCAGCCGGCGGTGTGCTGGCAGATGAGCGGGATGCCGTCGGACGGGCCCGCGGCCTCGTAGTAGATGCGGTGGTCGACGCCGTCGATGTCGACGTGCACGTACTTGCCGGTGATCTTCTCCGTGTCGCCGTGGTCGTAGGATTCCATGGTCAGGCGCCTCCGTTGTTGTGGCTGTGCCGTAGCAGGTCGAGCGCGCGCTGGAACGCCCGCAGGTTCTGGAAGACGCGCTTGTTGTCGCCCGTGATCTGGAGGCGGTCGTCCTCGCCGGCGACCGCGCCCCGGTAGTGCGAGGCGATGAGTTCGTGGTTGAACGCGGGCGGCGTCTCCTGCAGGAACTCCTCCCAGGCCTGTTCGCTTCCGGTTACGCCGAACGCCCACTCGTGGTCGAGTCCGGGTTCGGGGACGATGCTCTCGACGCGGCCGCCGTCGACTTCGACGAGCCAGTCGGTGTCGCCGATTTCGATGCGGAAGTTCTCGCTGAACTTGTCGTGGCCGCGCACCGACATCTCGGGGTCGGCGTTCACGGTCGTCTTGTAGTGTTCCCACCACTGGTGTGTGCCTACTTCTGTCATAGTCGGGTGCGCTCCGACGGGAGCACACTCCTCTCTACGGAGATCAGTCACTTCGTTAGGACTCCCATTCAGCGCCCCTCCCGTTACGACCGGACGGTCGAGTGTGCGGAAAGCCCGCCGTACTCGGACGCCGACGCGCGCGGACGGGCGCCTAACTAACCGCCCGGGCGTGGTCTCCCCGGTATGATGCGTGCACGTCGAGCCCTCACGGAGCGCGGTATCGAGACACGCGTGGCGAACGCGGACAGCGACGGCGGCGCCCGGTACGCCGACGCAGTCGACTATCCGGGAGCGCGCTTCGGGATCGTCGAGCTACCTGGGGACGAAACCCGCGGCCGAGACCACTAGATGCGCCTTCAAGACGTCCGGGAGTACGTCGACCGCGAGCTCACGTATCCAATCGATAGCGACCGCGTCCGCGAGCACGTCGGCGACCTCACCGTCGACGCCCCCACGGCCGACGCCTCCAGAACGGTCGGGGATCTTCTGCCGGCCGGCAACGACACCTACGAATCACCGGCGGCGCTCGCGAACACCCTCACGGCGAACCTCCCCGACGAGTACGTCGGACGGAAGTACTACGACGACCGCGGACCGAACATCGACGCCGACGGCCCCCGGGACGAAGAGAACCAGTCGTTCTAGCGTTCACGCCGCGTTCGCTCGGAACCAAACCGCGTGACGGCGGCCCGAAGAACAGCGGACACGGTGGGGTGGCGCGCGGTCGCACCCACTGGCGACACCCCCGGCGTACTGAACCGGAAACGCCGACTGGGCGACACGATCCGCCCGTGATCCAACGGCCGCAGTCGCCGTTTGGTATCTCCCACGAGGAAGCGCATATATATACGCCCGGCTAATCCGAACCCATGACTAGCGAACTCGAGCGCCCCGCGGTCGACCAGCTTCTCAGGGCGAACGGTACCGGGGTACTCGCGCTCACGAACGGTACCGGGGTACTCGCGCTCACGAACGGGCCGGACGCGTACTCGTTTCCCGAATCGTTCGGCTACGACGGTGAGGCGCTGTACTTCCAGTTCGTGTACGACGAGGACAGCAAGAAGATGGCGTTTCTCGAAACGACCGACACCGCCTCGTTCACCGTGTACACGACCGACCCACCGGAGAGCGTGATCGTCACCGGCCCCATCGAGAAAGTCCCGGAGGCGGACAGAACCGTCGCAGCGGCAGTCATCGCGGAGAACGCCGAAATCCCGACCCTCAACACAGACCCCGAGAAACACCCGCGAGAACTCACCTTCGACTTCTATCGTCTTCTCCCGCGTGAGCTCTCCGGGCGGGTGTTCCGCGATATCGCCTCCTCGCAGACCCGCTCCTGAACCGCGCGCGGTTACGCGGCGAGCGGTCGGGAGAGTATCCAGAGGGAGAGAACGGTGTATGCGACCATGAGCGCGACCAGCGGTGCGTGGGCCCGGAGCGAACGCCGGGGGTAGTCGGCGCGGAGGACGTGGTGGGCGGCGGCGACGGCGACGAGATGGCCGGCGACGACGAGGACGACCTGTCCCGTCCAGTACGCGGGAACGGAGAGCCAGGAGAGGAGGACGGGCGGGGCGCCCGTGAGCGTGCCGACGAGCACGGCGGCGTTCTCGACGAGGTGCGTGGCGTTATGCGCGAGTTCGTACGCGACCGCGATGGGGAGCAGTGACCCGGCGACGGCGCGCGCGACCGTTCGTACGTCGTCCGTGACGGTGTGCGCGACCACGGTCGTGACGGCGGTGAACGCCGCGAGGAAGACGAGTAGACCGGCGACGTAGACGAGCAAACCGGGCGCCTGTCCCGCGCCGAGGTCGCGGAGGGCGAGGGTGAGCGTCTGGTATTCGGGCGTGCTGGTGAAGCCGTCGAAACTCACGGTGTACACGCTCGCGACGACCAATGCGACGACGCCGATGGACGCGACCGGGCGCGCACAGCCGGTCGACGGTCGGCGGGCGGCGACGAGCAACCGACCGTCTCGCTCGCGAACCGTGACCGGGGCGACGCGTCCGACGAGGCCGTAGAACACCTCGAAGAGGTCCGCGCGCCGGTACCACTCGCGGCCGAAGACGACGCCGCCGACCACCATCACTGTCGCGTACGCCGCGAGCAGCGCGCTCGTCGCCGCGGGCGACCGCGGGAGGACGGTGAGGTTCTCGAACACCCCCACGACGATCACGAACCCGATGGTCGCCGGCCACTCGGCGAGCCACGGCGGATACCCACGGCCCGTGATTCGTTCGCCTTCGAGGACTTCCAAGAGGCGATGAACGGTTCGCCACGGCGACAGCGCGCGCCACGGACTCCCGGCGAGCGCGGCGGCGACGAGCACGCCCTTCAGCCAGAGCACCCAGAACACGACGACCGCCGGGTTCGTCGGGGTCGCCCGTCCCAGCACGCCCGCCGCGATCACGCCCGCGAACACGACGAGGCCCGCGACCGAAGCGGCGATCCGGGCGACGTTACCCACGTCCGACGGGAGCGTTCCGAGCGCGCGGCGTCCGCGCTCGGCGCTGTCGGTGCGAGCGAGCCAGAGCGCGGTCGCGGCGACCGTTGCGCCCGCGCCGAGGTAGAGGAGACCGAGGGGGAGCGGCGCGTCGAATCGCGTCGCTGTCACGTCGTGTGCACTGGCGGTCGAGACGGCCAGGGCGAGCGCGGCGAGCACGGGAAGCGCGCGGGCGATCGGCATCGGTCGAGTTTGACGCCCTCGTCGGAAAGCGGTAGTGGTACGCGCGTCGAATAGTGTGAGTTTTCCGGCGCTATCTCCACCCTCCTGTATGCGCCGGAGGACGACGGCGGTCGCGGCGGTGCTGGTGCTCGCGCTCGCGGGCGTCGGTGCGTACGCCGTCCTGAACGGTGGCGGGCCGGGGACGCTCGACGTGGCGTGGGTGAGCGACACCGACCGCCCGAACCAGGTGAACCACCACCCCGTGGCCGTCGCTGGCACCGGTGAGGACGCGACAGTGCTCGCGCCGGTGAGCGCCGTGTCGGGGAGCAGCGGCCACTGTCGACTCGTCGCCCTCGACGCGAACGGCACGCGGCGCTGGAGCGCCGGGATCGCCGACCGGGCGTGCGCGATTCACGGCATCGGTGATCCGACCGTCTTCGACCTCACGGACGACGGGGATCGCGAGGTCTTCGTTCCCACGGCTGAGAACGCCGTCTACGGGTACGACGTGTCGAGCGGCGAGCGCGAGTTCGCCGGGGCCATGACGTCGTTCGGGTACAGTAAATCCATCGCGCTCGACGACCCGCGTCGCGTCTTCGCTATCGACTTCGGCGGCCGCGCGTACGCCTGGCACCCTGACGGCTCAGTCGCGTGGAACGTCTCCGTCGCCCCCGCCATCATCGCGGATCCGATCGAGATGGACGACCGCATCGTCGTCGGCATGACCGACGCCACCATCGCCCTCCACGAGAACGGCACGCGCGCGTGGTCAGTCCCCGTCGGCGCGGAGTGGCTCGTTCGGGTGGACGAGACCCGGATCGTCGCGTCGAACGGCCCGCGCGTTTCGAGCATTGACACCAGCACTCGAACAGTCGAGTGGACGCTCGACACCGCCGGTCGCGCGGTCGTTCACGACGCCACGGACGGCGACGGCGACGGCACGCGCGAACTGTACGTCGGGAGTCGCGGCGGCCGCGTCCTCGCCGTCGACGCCGCCACCGGAACCGTCGAGTGGCAGACCCGGCTCTCCGAGACGACTGCCCTCACTCCCGCGCCTATCACCGGAAACTTCACCGCCAGCCCCGGCCCCGAGGTCGCCGCAGTCACCCACAGCGGACAGGTCGCCGTCCTCGACGCCGACGCCGGCGACGTCGTTGCGTCCTACGAGCGCGACGTGGTCGTCTGGGTGCACCCGACCGCCGCCGACATCGACGCCGACCCGCTCGACGAACTCCTCGTGATGTACGGTGACGGCCGTGTCGTCGCTCTCGACGCCTAACCCGGGAACCGTGAGACACGGGACTGCCTCGGTCTCGCCGGGTGGGACGAGCCCGGAGCGTTTTTCCACGTCCTCCGAGAACTCGCAGCCGTGCGTCGCTCACTCCGGTTCCTCCTCGGGACGCTCCTCGGGCTGACGGTGCTGGCCGCCTCCGTCTACACGGTCGGTGCGGACGCCGTCCTCGCGCGCGCAACCCGGCTCTCGCCGGTGCTCTTCGCCGCCGTCCTCGCGCTCGTGGTCGTCGAGGGCGTCGTGGACGCTGTCGGTGTCTGGGCGTCCATCCGCCCACTGAACGGCGGGCTCTCTCCCCCGGAGAGCGTGCAGTTCGCGCTGGCCGGCGACTTCTTCGACATCGTGAGCCCCGCCGGGCCAGTCACCTCGGAGCCGATTATGGCGCGGTTCATCAGCGTCGCCACCGACACCGGGTACTCCGACGCGCTCGGCGTGCGCTCGGTCGCGAAGTACGTCAAATCCGGCACACAGGTGGTGTTCTCCGCGATGCTCGGCGCGGTCGTGCTCCTCGACGCGCCGGACGCGACCGGTGTCCTGTCGGTGCTCGTCGTCGCCATCGGCGGTCTGCTCGCGCTCGGCGCCGTCGCGCTCGCGTCCCGCGACGCGGTGTCGCGCCTGCTCGTCGCCACGGTGACGCCGCTCGTCGCGCGGGTGTCTGCGCTCTACCGCGACCGACCGCACGACCGCGCGACCGTCCGACGTGCCGTCGAACGGTTCTGGGATCGCATCGTCGCGTTCCGCGGAACGCCCGGTCTCCTCGCCCTCATCGCGCTCGGCGGCGTCCTCGAACAGCTCGCTACCACGCTCGCGCTCTGGGTCGCCCTCCACGGTATCGGCCAGCCCGTCGCCCTCCTCCCGATTCTCGTCGTCGTCCCCCTCCCGCAGGTGGCGAGCGCCGTCCCGATTCCCGGGAGTCTCGGCGCGTACGACCTCCTGCTCGGGGGCGCGCTGGTGGTCGTGACGGCCGCGCAGAGCGCCCCGGCCGCCGCTGCCGTGCTCGTCCTCCGCACCGCCACCCTCGTGTTCGGCGCGACAACCGGCGGTATCTGCGCCGCGTTCCTCCGCGGGTGGCGGCCGACGTAATGAACGCGCCGAAACGCACACAAGCCCGCCGCGAGAGCGTCCGCTCGTGTCTGGCATCGTCTTCTATCGGACGGAGAATCGCGCGGCCCTCGTGGAGTGGTACACTGAGACGTTCGACGCGGACGTCTGGCTCGAACAACCCGGCTGTACAATCCTCGCCTTCGAAGGGTTTCGGTTCGGGTTCTGCGACGCCGACCACACCGAGACGGAGGGCGTCATCACGTTCGTCTACGACACCACGAATGCGGTGGACGCGATGCACGACCGTCTCGGCACCGCCGCCCGCGAGGACCCGCACGAGAACGACCAGTACCGCATTTACCAGTTTTTCGCGAACGACCCGGACGGCCGTACCGTCGAGGTGCAGTCCTTCCTCCACGAAACACCCGAGTGAACGGGCAGACGCGGTCGTCACTCCCGGTTCTCGACGTATGGCTCGAAGACGGCTTGGACGGCGTCTGCGAACGCCGGGACGGCGACGTTCTCGTCGTCGTCGAACGTGACGGCGATTCTCGATCCGTCTGCGACCCGGACGCGAACCACCGAGAACTCTCCGAAGTGGAGGGTGTCCGACCAGCAGTCCGCCCCGGAGACGGTGATTTCGTCCAGCGAGTGGTCGAAGATGAGGGTTCGGAGTCCCTCTTCGAACTCCCTGTCCGAGTACGACGCCTCGACCGCAGGGTCGATGTACCAGATCGTTACCATTTCGCCGTCGTAGGTTCCGATACACCGCAGCCCCTCGCCGAATTCGTCCCGGGCCAGGTCGACTATCTCCCGTAGTTTCGGGCTGTCCGGATCCGCGACGTCCCAGTCGACGTTCTGGACGGCCTGCTGTATCTCCGGCCAGGCCGTCCGTCCCGTCTCTGTGAGGCCGTAGTATCGGTTGACGGTTCGGGCTTCGGGGACGCGGAGTTCGACGACGCCTTTGTCTTTGAGCTGGGACAGCGCGCGAGAGACGTGGGGGCGCGCTACGCCCACGCTGTCCGCGATTTCCGTCGGGGTTGCGCGCGTGTTCGAATCCGGGTTCTCCACCGACAGCGAAAGTCCCGGGTACGGGCTGTCAATCGTGAACGACATCACCGACATTCACGACTGGGACATCCGCGTCGTCGAGGGCACCACGCGCGACGCTCGATTCGAAATCACCGGCATCACGCGTTCGAACGAAGAATGACGCCGCCCGGACGCTGCGCTACCACCACCGCGCGGAACGCACACGCCGGCCGCCCCCGACGGACAGTGAAACCGTCCGGCGGGACTGGAGCGCTCTCCGGTATTTCTGGCGGCGCCCCACCGCCGTGTGGTGCGTATCGAACCGCACCCCGTCCTCAGTCCTCGGCGCCCTCCTGACTGCTCCCGAGGCCCCGGGCCGCGGCGACCAGTCGGCCGAGCGCGCGCCTGACATCGGCGTCGAACAGCGCCCGGACGAGGCCGAAGAAACCCACGGGCTTGGGGTCGTCCGTCGCGAGGCCCTCGACCGTGGCGTCGATGGCGTCCGTGACCTGCGGGTCGCCCAGCGTCTGGACGAGCGCAACCATGTTGCCGGCGTTCCGGCCGAGTTCGTACATCTCGACGTCGTTCTCCGCGTGGGCGTCCGCAAAGCCCGCGGCAGCCATCCGGAGGTCTCGGATCACGTTCCGGTTGTCCTGCGCCACGTCTCGCAGTTCCGGCGCGAGATCCATCGCGAGGTCGTGCGTCGCGTCAAGCAAGTCGAGTAACTCTGCGAGCGTGTCGGCGTTCTCGCCGAGGCGTTCGAGCAACACCAGCGTCTCCTCGCGCTCGACGGCCATCCGGAGCCGTTCGACGACGTCGCGATTCTCGTGGATGGCGACCCGCAACTCCGGCACGAGGTCGTCGGCGAGGTCTTTCGAGGCCGCCAGCACGTCGAGCAGTTCGACGAGCGTGTCCGCCTCCTGACCGACCCGCTGGAGGAGGACGAGCGCCTCCTCGCGTTCGACGGCCACGCGGAGCTCCCGGATCGGCTCGCGGTTCTCCCGGACGCTCTCGCGGAGTTCCGGCGCCAGGTCGGCGGCGAGTTCCTCGGCGACCGCGAGCAACCGGAGTAACTCCGCGAGTTCGTCTTCGTTCTCGTCGATTGCCCTGGCCAGTTCGGACTCGTCGTCGATCGAACCGGTCGTATCGGCGGATTTGGCGTCACTCGTCATTGTTACGGGAGTGGGTCGTAGCCGCGCAGCCAGGTGTTCCAGTAGACGCTGGGCAGGACGTTGACGTCCATGATCCAGTTCATCCGGCTCTCGACGGGCGCCGAGATGCTCTCCTCGTAGTCGAACTCCGCGACCATCGCCTTGCCCTTCTTCGTTAGCAGCGGGCAGGCCGCGTACCCATCGTACTCGGCGGTCAGGCGCCCGCCCTCGATGTGGGCCGTGAGGTTGTCGAGGACGACGTGGGACTGTTTGCGCGCGGCGGCCGCCGTCTTGGCGTTGGGCGTGTCGGCCCCGTCACCGAGCGCGAACACGTCCGGGTACTCGGTGTGCTGGAGGGTGTGTTTATCAACCGTGACGTACTCACCGTCCGTCAGCGGCGAGTTCTCGGTGAGGGCCGGCTGGCCGTACTGGGGCGGGACGGGCGCGTACAGGTCGTACTCCTGTGTGTCGCCGTCGGTGGAGTGGATGACCTGTGCCTCGTGGTCGATTTCATCGACCTCGAATCCGAGGTTGGCTTGGATGTCTCGTTCCGCCCAGATCTCCTCGAGTTTCTCGCGGTAGGGTGAGACGCCGAAGACGGCGTCGCTGCCCTTGGTCATGACGACCTCGACGTCGTCGCGGACGCCCTGACGCCGGAAGTAGTCCTCGGCGAGCATGGTCATCTTCAGCGGCGCGCCCCCGCACTTGATCGACGTCTCCGGGACGGACACGACGAAGGTTCCCTCCTCGAAGTCCGCGAGGGCGTCGCGCAGACCCATGGCGGCCTCGAAGTCGTAGAATGGGTAGACGGCGTCGGTCTCCTCCCAGCCCTCCAGCATGCCGGGGGTCGTCTCGGGCGCGAGTCGGTGGCCCAGCGCGACGACCAAGTAGTCGTAGGAGAGGGTGCCGTCGCCGAGCGCGACGGTCTTTTCCTCGGGGTCGACGCCGGTGACCTCGTCGTGGGCGAAGTCGACGCCGCTGCGGAGTAAGCCATCGACGTCCCGGAACTGGTCTTCGGGCTCCATGTACTCGAACGGGAGGAGGTAGAACGACGGCTGGTACGCGTGCTCTGTACTCTTGTCGACGACGGTGATTTCGGCTTCGGTGCGATCCAGGCGGCGGCGAAGCATGTTGGCGGTCATCGTACCGCCGACGCCGGCACCGAGGACAACTATGTGCTCCATATACACTCTATTCTTTCGTGGGACGGAACCTGAACGCTGAGGTAGCAGAGATGATGTTTGAGATTCCTCTGCTCGCGTGGATCTATGGAAAAAAATTACCGCTAGATGACCGCGGTCGTCCCACCGGTTCGGTGACGTAGTCGGGAGCCCCCGTGGAAAACAACCGTATCGCCGGACTGTTCCACGACCGGGCTGCGAACGCGGCGATGACCGCGTTGCAACGCGGGTTTTCTGAAGCGGTGCTGGGCTGCTTCGAATGAACGCTCTCGACATCGGCGGGGCTGCTGTGTGAACGGATCGCGCTCCGATCTCTCGCGATGGGCACTGTTCGTTGCGACCATGCCGCCAGCGAGACCGACACTACCTGACGTCGTGTGTTCGAAAACGGATAGCGGTGGTCTGCGGAGGGATATCGCGGATGCGGAAGCGAGTTGCACAGCCGCGAACGCCTGTGTTTGCTGGGTCACCGTTTCGTTTAGTCTCTATTCATGTACTTATACGCGTGTATGGAATTATAGGTGTCTCACCGCAGCGCTTAATTATCTTGTTTTTTCATGATAGTACATGGCTGTCGACGACGACTACGATTCCAGCGGACTGACGACGTCCGTCGACGCACTCGGACACGACCATCCCGACGTCGCGGAGTACGCAGCACTCGCGTCCGACCTCCGAGACCGCGTCGAGGGAGCGGTCATGTTCGACGAGTACGCCCAGATACTCTACGCGACCGACGGCAGCATCTACCAGGCCCGACCGGCCGGAGCGGTATGCCCGCGCGACGTCGCCGACGTGCAGGGCGCAGTCGAGGTCGCGGCCGACCACGACGTTCCGATCCTCCCACGCGGAACCGGCTCGTCGCTGGGCGGACAGACCGTCGGCCCCGGCTGTGTCGTTCTCGACCTCAGCCGACACATGGACGACATCCTCGACGTCTCGCCCGGTGAAAAGCGAGCGACCGTCCAACCGGGCGTCGTGCAAGACCACCTCGACGACGCGCTCGCCGAGCACGGACTCAAATTCGCGCCCGACCCCGCGTCCTCGAACCGTGCGACGATCGGGGGCGGCATCGGGAACAACTCCACGGGCGCTCACTCGGTCCGATACGGCATCACCGACGCGTACACGGAACGCCTCCGGGTCGTCCTCGCGGACGGGTCGATCGCGGAAACCCGAGAAATCGTCCTCGACTCCGAGGAATGGGACGCCGTCTCGACGGGCGACTCACTCGAAGCCCGGCTCTACCGGACGGTTCGAGAGGCCGTCGAGGAGAACCAGGACGCGATCGCGGAACGCTATCCGGATCTGAAGCGAAACGTCTCCGGCTACACCCTCGACCGCGTCATCTACGAGAACGAGGCGGGAGACGAGTGCATCAACCTCTCGACGCTCTTCGTCGGCTCCGAAGGAACGCTCGGTGTCGTCGTCGAGGCCGAGCTCGGACTCGTCACCAAGCCGGCGGAGACGGCGCTCGCGCTCTACTTCTTCGACGACCTCCTCGATGCGATGAAGGCCGTCCCGCAGGCCCTCGAGTACGACGTGAGTGCCGTCGAACTGATGGACGACGAGCTGTTCGACCTCGCACGCGACTCGGCGGAGTTCGCCCAGTACGCCGAACCGATTCCCGGGGACGCCGCGGCCGCGCTCATGCTCGAGTACGACTCCGAACTCCACGACGACTTCGAGGCGGCTATCGCGGCGACCGACGAGCGGTTCCTCGCGAACGGCGACGCCTTCGACACACTCGCGGCGTACTCCGACGCGGCACAGGACGACCTCTGGAAACTCCGCAAAGCCGCGATCCCCCTGCTGATGGGGATGCAGGGCGATCCGAAACCCTACCCGTTCATCGAGGACGCGACAGTTCCCCCCGACGAACTCGCGGAGTACGTCCAGTCGTTCCAGGACGTCCTTCACGAGCACGGCACGTCAGCGGCGTACTTCGCGCACGCGGGCGCCGGCACCCTCCACATCCGCCCCATTCTCAACCTCAAGGACGAGGATGGCATCGAGGCGATGCATTCGATCACCGAGGACGTCACGGATCTCGTTCTCGAACACCACGGGTCGTTCTCCGGGGAGCACGGCGACGGCCTCGCACGCACGGAGTTCAACCCCAAGATGTACGGGCCGGACATCTGGCAGGCGTTCAAGGACGTCAAGAGCGCCGCCGACCCGGACTGGCTGATGAACCCGGGAACGGTCGTCTACCGGGAGGACAACCCGACTGACACGCGCGACCACCTCCGCTACGGCGCGGCCTACCAGTCCGTCGAACCGCAGACCGAGCAGGACTTCACCGAGGAGGGCGGGTTCTCACATCTCGTCGAACTCTGTAACGGCTGTGGGACGTGCCGGCAGACGGACAGCGACACGATGTGTCCGACCTACCGCGCCTCCGGGGAAGAGATTCAGACGACGCGCGGTCGAGCGAACCTGCTTCGGGCGGCTATCAGCGGCGAACTCGACGAGGACGAACTCCACTCCGAGCGGTTCACGGAGGAGGTGCTCGACCTCTGCATCGGGTGTAAGGGGTGTCAGTCCGACTGTCCGACCGGCGTCGACATGGCGAAACTGAAGACGGAGGTCAAACACGACTACCACCAGGAGCACGGTGCGGGCCTCCGCGAGCGACTGTTCGCCAACATCGATACCGTCTCGAAGGTCGGCAGTATGCTCGCACCGGTCTCGAACTGGGGGACGTCCCTCCCCGGCGCTCGCGCGGTCATGGAGTCGGTGCTGGGCATCCACCGCGACCGCGAACTCCCGACGTTCCGCCGCGACACGCTCGAAACGTGGCTGGCCGAACGGACGCCGCAGGTCTCGGAAGCCGACGCCGAGCGGAAGGCCCTGCTCTTTCCGGACACGTACACTAACTACAGCTATCCCGAGCCGGGGAAGGCAGCGGTTCGCGTGCTCGAAGCCGCCGGCGTCCACGTCGAACTCGCCGAGGACGTCACCGATAGCGGCCGCGCCGCCTACTCGAAGGGCTTTCTCGACGCCGCAAAGGAGTCCGCCCGCGAGAACGTCGACGCGCTCGCCGCACAGGTCGAGGCCGGCTGGGACGTGGTCTTCGTCGAGCCCTCGGACGCGGTGATGTTCCAGGACGAGTACCGGGATTTCTTCCCCGGGACGGAGCGCGCCGAGGCCGTCGCGGCGAGCGCGTTCGGCGTCTGTGAGTACCTCGACACGTACCGGCTCGGCGAGAACGTCGACTGGACCGCGCCCGCGGAGTCGCTGTCCTATCACGGCCACTGCAACCAAAAAGCCACGAACAAAGACCACCACGCCGTCGGCGTGCTCCGCCGCGCCGGTTACACGGTCGACGCCATCGACTCGGGCTGCTGTGGGATGGCGGGTTCGTTCGGCTACGAGGACGAACACTACGAGCTCTCCCAGGCCATCGGTCGACGCCTGTTCCGCCAAGTCGAGGAGAGCGACGGCGACCAAGTCGTCGCACCCGGGGCGTCCTGTCGGAGTCAGCTCGGCGACCGCGACGGAGCGAGCACGCCCCCGCATCCGATCGAGCGCCTGGAGGCCGCGCTCTGAGATCGGTGGCTCTGCGAACGCAAGCCGGAATAGCGGACGGCCCTCCGGCGATAGCGGGAGCGCGTCAAGCGCCCACAGGTGCGCGCGCGGCCCGTCGTTAGCTGCTTGCAGGTGGCCGCGTTATCGCGGGGTCGTTCGGGGATCGGTGGGTGCGCTGAGGGCGAGCGTCCCGGACTCACCTGCGAGCGTCTCCGCCTCGCCAGGAGTGTGTTCGCCGCCCGGTGACTCTCTGGGGCGGTATCTCCGAGGGCGGCTATCGCCACGAATGGCGTTCTCACGCCGATAATACGCCGTTCTGGGGGTGTGCGTAGGCCTAATCATTAAGTACGTAGCGATCCGTGGTATGTAGTATACTATCATGACTGACTTGGGTGGGTTCCACGACCACGTCGCACGGGTCGACCTCAGCGAGAGCGAGGTGAACTACGAGAGCGTCGACGACGAGGACGCGAAGAAGTACATCGGTGCGCGCGGACTCGGCGTCAAGTACGTCTTCGACAACGGAATCGACGTCGACCCACTCGGCCCCGATAATCTCATCGCGTTCATGAACGGGCCGCTGACGGGGACGCAGGTGACGATGAGCGGCCGGATCGCTATCTGTACGAAATCACCGATCGAGGGACAGGTAACGGACTCCCACCACGGCGGCTGGTCGGGCGCCCGCCTGAAGTGGGCCGGCTTCGACGGCCTTCTGTTCGAGGGCGCCGCCGACGAGCCCGTCTACGCCTACGTCGAGGACGGCGAGGTCGAACTCCGTGACGCCTCCCACCTGTGGGGGAAGGGTATCCACGAAACCCAGGCCATCGTCGAGGACGAACTCGAGGGCGAGTACGGCAAGGACCTCTCGATCATGACTATCGGGCCGGGCGGCGAGAACGAGGTGCGATACGGCTGCATCATCAACGAGGACGACCGGGCGTCCGGCCGCGGTGGCACCGGAGCCGTCATGGGGTCGAAGAACCTCAAGGCGGTCGTCATCAAGTCCTCGACGGAGATGCAACAGCCCGCCGATCAGGAGACGTTCCGCGAAGGCCACAAGCAGGCGATGCAACTCATCCAGGAGTCCGAGGTCACCGCGCCCAACGAGGGCGGACTCTCGATGTACGGAACCAACGTCCTGATGAACGCCACCGAAGAGATGGACGGCCTGCCGGCGAAGAACGGGAAATACTCCTCGACGCGCTCGATGCGTGAGTCCGAAGGCGTGGACACCGACGCCGAACAGGTCTCCGGGGAGACCGTCCGGGAGAACATCCTCGTCGACGAGCCGACCTGTCACTCCTGCCCAGTTGCCTGTAAGAAGGAGGTCGAAGTTCAGGCAGAGCACAAGGGCGACGAGCTCAACGTCCGGATGGAGTCCTTCGAGTACGAGTCCGCCTGGGCGCTCGGCCCGAACTCCGGCCACAGCAATCTCGACGACTCCGTGCTGTTGATCGATAAGTGCAACGACCTCGGCATCGACACCATCGACGCGGGCAACACCATCGCGATGGCTATGGAGATGACGGAGGAGGGGAAGTTCGACGACCTCGACGAGGGAGTCGAGTGGGGGGACTCCGAGGCGATGATCGACCTGCTCGACCGGATCGCCCACCGCGAAGACGAGTTCGCCGACCACCTCGCCGGCGGGCTCGCCCACCTCGAAGAAGCGTTCGACGCCGAAGAGAACTCCCTGGCGGTCAAGGGCCAGTCGATGGCCGCCTACGACCCCCGCTGCATGAAGGGGATGGCGATCGGGTACGCGACCTCGAACCGCGGGGCCTGCCACCTCCGGGGATACACGCCGGCCGCGGAGATCCTCGGCATCCCCGAACAGGTCGACCCGCACGAGCCCGAGGGGAAGGGCGAGCTCTGTGTCACCTTCCAGGACATGCACGCCATCTCCGACTCCTTCGATATCTGTAAGTTCAACGCCTTCGCGGAGGGGATCGAGGAGTACGTCCTCCAGTACAACGGCATGACCGGCCGTGACGTCACCGAGGAAGAACTGATGGAAGCCGGTGAACGCATCTACAACCTCGAACGCTACTATAACAACCTCGCCGGGTTCGACGGCGACGACGACGACCTCCCCGGCCGGTTCGTCGAAGGCCACGAGGACGCGATTCCCGCGCAGGGCGGCGCGGCGGGTGAACTCGCCGAGCTCGACCAACTGAAAGACGAGTACTACGAGGTTCGCGGATGGGTCGACGGCGTCGTCCCCGACGAGAAACTCGACGACCTCGGCATCGATGTCGGCCCCGGAACGGGCGTCTCCACCGGCGACTCCCCGGCCCCCGCCGACGACTGAAGCCGCGAAGCGACCACTTACAGTCGCGTCCCCACTCCACTACTGTATGACCGAGCGCGAGAACACGAAGTTCGAGTTTCGAGTAGCGGCCCGCCTGACCAGTCACGGCGTTTACGTCGACGAGGTCGTCGACGCAGGCGGACGCTACGAGGTGACCTACGAGTCGCTCTCGGCGGACGGCGAAGGCGTCGTTCCGCACCGCGAGGTCGGACGAGTGATCAACGTCTTCCGCGACCTCCACGACGACGACTGGCGTGGCGCGGACATCGACGCGACCGTGACGGACTTCGACGGCGTCGAGCAGGGCCGGTGGCACGTCGAGTCAGAGTGGCTCGACGCCCTCCACAACGGCAGCCTCACCGAGGTCGAGTTCTCCGAACGCGTCGTCGGCACGATCGAACGCACGGACACGTGACACAGCGCCCACTCCCGGCGCCCGGATAGACCGCGGTTCTCGAACGGTTTGCTGGACGTGTTCGAGCATCGTCGACATCCCCGAGTGCGTGCCGTTCGCCGTCGCACCGGCGGGATCGGCCGGTCTGGCCGTCGAGCGGATCGGTGCGGTCAGCCGTCCGATCTGACAGGTCGTCTCACCCGCCCGCCCGGATCGCCTTCTGGGAGAACTTCTCGATGACGTGTTCAACGGCCGCCTCCTCGCCTTCGAAGACGACGGTCACCTCGTTAAGCCGGATTGACGGCCCGACATCGACCGTCCGCTCGGACACTGACGCCCGCCAGTCGTCGCCCTCGACGGTCTCCTCGTCGACCTGTTCGCCGCCGAGGTTCTCGAGATAGCCGACCGCCGCCCTGGCGGAGAGCGCTCGATAGCTCCGTTCGCGTGTTATCATCACTCGTCCTACGGGATGGCGGACGACTAAAACTGTCGGCGGCGGCTTCGCAGTCGACACTCCCCGATCCGGCGCTCGATTGTGCGGCGCTAGCCGGATCCCGACCCGGGCCTGATACCGTCGTTGAAGATGCGGGCGTGGCGTTCACGGTTGATCCGATCCGCCAGGTCGTCGTGCTCGTGGATCTGTTGGAGGACGGCGCCGTGCAGGTCTCGCCAGGCCATCGCGTAGATCGGTGACTGGCCCCAGGCGCGCAGTTCGACGATGAACTCGTCGTACTTCTCCCACCGGTCTTCGAAGCGCTCGATCATGTCGACGATCGCGCTCGCCCCGTCCTCCTCGTCCGCGGCGGTGAGCGCGGCGTTGAGCTCTCGCTCCCAGCCAGCGACGGCCTCACCGATGTCCTGTTTCGTGTCCTCGCTCTCGGGTGGAAGCGAATCGACAATGCGCTCCGGGATTCGTAGTTCGATTTCGTCCACACTCGTTTTCGGACGTCTCAGACAATAAAGATGGCCACGAGTGTCGATCCCGCCAGTGACGAACACGGTCGGTCGACAGCGCTCGTGGGCGAATCGAGCACCGTACTCACAGCGAGCACTCGGCCTCGAACCGGGCTGTCCGATGCCGGGCGCGTAGCGTTGAACTACCCGTTTAGTTACCGGTGAGTGGCGTGCGGCGAAGATCTCGATCCGCCGGCGACCGGTGGGAACACGCTAACCCTGTCGCCGTCGGTGAGCTCCGTCTCCAGTCCGTCGATGTACGTGATGTCCCGCCCCTCTTTCATGACTGTGAGGTACTCGCGGAGCGAGCCGTCGTCGTCGAACAGCTCCATCTTGGGGTGTTCATCCGAGAGGTCTCGAAGCACGTCTCCGACTGTCGAGCCGTCCGCGTACTCCCGGCGGATCGTCTTCTGACCGACTGTCTCACGGAAGTTCGCGAAAAAACGCAGCATGAGCTCCATGTCCGGACGATCACACTCGAACTATATAAAAAGATCTGCGGGACTTCGCGATGCGGAGTTCGTCTTGCACTCCCACGACGCGACGCAGCTGCGCGAGAGCACGAAGCACCGACGGGGCGCGTTCTCGTACTTGGCCATCTTCTCGGGCTTGCGGGAGCTGGTCTCGTAGCTCTGCTGGAGCGGCTCTTCGGCGGCGAGCAGGTTGTGGTTGTTGAGGAACGCTCGCTCCTCTTCGGTGAACTCGTCGAACTTCCAGAGGGAGCCCTGTCGGCGCTGGTCGTTTATCGCGACCGCCCTCACGATCGACGGATATCTGGTCGACGACTCCCCGTTATCGAAGTGTAAAACGGTTCAGTTTCGGTTCCTCTTGAGGTTCCCCGTTCGACTTTCATTTCGCACACGGGGTGTTCTCCGTTCGACTTGATACTCAATTCATCTCTTGCTTCTGGAGCGTCTTCTCTACGATGAATGTGACTCGTACGTCGCCGACGGTGGCGTCGTCGATCTGCTCGCGCAAGGCGTCCGGGTTCGCGGGCCGCTCGGCAATATGCACAGTGACGACAGTCGGCGTCCGCCGGACGAGGTCACGGTCGTACTCGTACTCGATTTCAGTTACGTTGACGCCACTCTCCGCAAGGACTCGGTTCACCTCGTCGTGGAACGTCCTGGTCTGTTGGGCATCGATGGTCGAGACGACGAGGAACGAGGTCAGGACGAGCACACAGCAGACGAGGATTCCCGCACGCTTGATGGTCTGTTTGCGTGCATCGCGTTGATCTGTCCAGTGTTCGGGCCGGTACCCCTTCAGCCAGAACGTCGCAAGGCTGGCGAGGTTGATAGCGATCACGTTGACGAGCGCGAGGACGAGCGCGCTGACGGCGACCGGGACGGCGCCGTACACGAACGCGATGCCTGCGACTGCGCCAGGTGGAACGACGGCGAGGGCGACCATCACGCCGACGAGCGCCTCACTCAATCCGGTGGTAATCGAGAGCGCACCTGCGACACCGGCCCCGAGGGCGATGACGAGTGCGAGAACGCCGGGGTTGGTGATGCGGGTGATGGTGAAAACGCTACGCAGGTGGATGTTCGGAGCGATCCCCACCCGGATCACTCCAGCGGTGATCGTCGCGACGACGAGGACGAGTGCGACGCCGAGGAGTTGCCGTTTCAGGCCGAACCGAAAGAGTCCACGGTCGTTGAGTGCGGTGCCGACACTCGATCCGACGGCCGGGCCCATCAGTGGAGCGACGACAGTGGCACCGATGACTACCGAAGGTAGGTTCGCGACTAGCCCGGCAGTAGCCACGATAGTACTCACGGTGGTGAATAGTGCGTAATGAGGCGAGCCGACCATGCCCTTCGCGCTGTCGAGTAACTCCTCGCGGGGGATACGCGTCGCCTCCTTGCGCAGTGACGTCTTCTGTGTCCGGTCTTCCAGCGACTCGGAACGAACCGTATCCGTCTCTGAGAGGAGAACGACACTTTCCTTCTCGATGCCAATGTCGCGGAGTTCTTCGAGCACATCCTCGACATCCTCGACGTGGACGACGGCGGTGAGCAGGTGGGCGTACTCGTCTTCCTCACGGGTGTCCGTGACAGTGTACTTAGTGTCTCGATCCGCGAGCACGTCGACGACGGCGTCGAGTTTTCCTTCGGGAATGGGGACTTCGAGCTCGCGCATTTTCAGTCGGTCTCACTCCAGTTCATCGGTTTGGGTTTGTTCAGGTTTGCCAGAGAGTATACGACTGGTTCGAGTCGCCGTCGGAGGCGCACTCTGCACGTTCGACTACTCCTTTTTAGCGGCACGGGTGCTTGAGCCACCGATGGACAACTCGATATTGGCCTTTTTTAGTGTCACCAAGCAGATTTCTGACTTCTGCTTGAGGTGGATGCCTTTCTTATCTGAATCGACGTGGTAGCGCCCCTGTGTGAGTACTTCACTGAGATCTTCTCGTTGCCGGAGTGAACCGATAGCACTGAGGCAGGCCGCGCCGAGCACTCCGAGTATGAGGCGCGTCCACAGGCCGTTAATCGAGGAATCTTCCGATTTTTCGCGGGAAGATTCGTTTGTGAGAGAGTCGATCATCGTGTACTACATTTAAACACAGTCTATTTAGCATAAATAAAATTTACTTATTTATATTAATTATTGAGATAAAAAATTAAACTAAAATTAGATCTAAAAGTTAGGTTTAGATGAGAGTATAGAATCTTCGCTCATTGACTCGCCATCGGTCGTTGGAATTAGTGGGTTACGTACTATTGAATGTTGTATACGAGCCATATGAGGGCGGACTCACGGACTCGTCGCTTGAATTCCTCGCTGTCTATTTCTCATTCGGCGGATGCCTTCGCTACTCGGGAAGAACCGACTCCCTCATCATAACCAGCCGACGCCAGGCTTCTCCGTACCGGTCACAGTGCTGTTTTCGGTCTGGACTTGTTCAATCGCGCCGCTGAGAGTGATGTAGTACAGTCGGCCTGTCCCACCGCCACTGAAGACGACTTCTTTGGCTCGGCCGCCGATCCTGACCGCCGTTCAGGGGGCGCTCGACGCACACGATCCGGACGTCCTGGTCTGCTCGACGAGCGAGAGCGCCCCGACCCTGTACGGGATGGCGACGGACGCTGTCGACGGCGACTTCAAGGTCAGAGGGATCGAAGCCCGGCAGCGCTCGACCCCGCCGTTCATCGAGGACGTCCAGCGGGACTGTCTCGACCAGCTCGATGCCACGCGGTCACCGGACGTCGTCCTCGACTGTCTTCAGGACGCGATCAAGCGCCTCCATGCTAGAACGGTGCCGGTCGAGCAGCTCGTCGAACGGAATCGTGTCTCCAAGCCGCTGGAGGGCTACACGCCGACCACGCAGAACGTGGCGGCGCTGAAGTGGGATCGAGACCAAGACCTCCCCATCCACCCGGGACAGGACATCGAGTACGTAGTTGTCGACGACGAGAAATTCTCGCGAGACCGGGTCGCCCTCGCCCACGAGGAGATCGAGACCTACGACGCCTCGTACTACGAGACGCAGCTGATCAGAGCGGTCGAGAGCGTGCTTTCACCGCTCGGGTGGAACCGATCCGACATTCGCCGGGAGCTCTCCGGTGAGAGGGACGCCGTTTTGAGCTCGTTCGAAGCCACCAACGAACTGTCGTAGTGGACTCCACCCCTGGTTTCCGTCGTTTCGATCCAACCCCACGTTTCCGACGTAATTTTCGACCCCCCTCGTTTCCGTCGTTTCCTCACGCCCCACCCCGGATTTCCGTCGTCCGCACCCATTCAGTAGTAGGGGGTCACTACTCGCGAGTCCAGTCCTGCATCCGGCTGTCCTCAAGGATCGTTTCGCGGACGACCTGGGGATCTTCGATGAGTCGGTTCTGGAGATGGATGCCGCCCGCACTCCCCTTGTTGATCTTCTCGATTTCGACAACCCCGAGGAAGGCCTGCTCTTTCAGGATGTCGCGGAACCGGCGGACGGAGAGGATATCCATATCGAGATGGTTGCAGATGCGTTCGTACTGGTCGTACACCCGGCTCGTGAGGAACGCATCGTCGTTGCTGTTGACACTCAGCTCCGTGAGCGCCAGCAACGCCGCCTTCGCCTGCGTGGGTGCGCCGTTCACGAGTTCTCTGAACCGGTCCTTTTCGGCGTGCTGCTGTGCCTGGCGGACGTGTTCCTCCGTCACCTGCTCTGCTCCGGCCTCGTAGGCGACCTCCCCGGCGTGGCGAAGAATGTCGATCGCCTTCCGAGCGTCACCGTGTTCCTGCGCGGCGAAGGCCGCCGAGAGCGGAATCACGTCCTCGGAAAGGACGTCGTCCTGGAAGGCGTCCTCGCGGTTGAACATGATCTCCCGGAGCTGGTTGGCGTCGTATGGCTTGAAGAACAGCTCCTTGTGCTGGAAGCTGCTTTTCACGCGCTCGTTCACGTTGTCGACGTACTGGATCTTGTTGCTGATCGCGATGACACCGACGCTACAGTCGATTTTTCCCGCCTCCTCAGCGCGCGAGAGCTTCATCAGCACGCTGTCGTCGTTCATCAGATCGATCTCGTCGAGGATGATGATCACAGAATCGAATTGAGCGTCGAGCGTCTTCCAGAGGAGTTTGTAGTATTTCGACGTACTGAGGCCGGTATGGGGGACGGAGATTCCAGTCGAAGATTCATCGTTCAGCTTCGCGGCCAGTGAGGAGATTGCTTGAGTCTCCGTGTTGTCTTCAGCACAGTCGATATACGCGGTTCCAATCTCGACGCCATCCTGAGCGGCATTCTGAGCTCGTTGGCAGACGTGTTTCGAAACGAGAGATTTACCGGTCCCCGTTTTCCCGTAGATCATCATGTTTTCCGGGGAGTACCCGTGGACAGCACCGTTGAGACGTTTCGCGAGCTTCGAGATTTCCTCGTCGCGACCGACGATCCGGTCAGCCTCCGGAACGTGGCCGATTTTCAGGAGATCCTTGTTCGCGAAGATACGATGCCCGGATTCAAAGAGTGGATCGTCGACAGAACTGGGTGAAGAGTCGGGCGTCATTGAATATCACACGGTGTGAGCGGGGGGAGTATAAATCTAGTGGAGAACGTCACCCCACGTTTCCGACGTTCCTTGTCCGATATCAGCCGGAAAATGCTGTAATTCGGTGGAATTGGATTGCTGACAATATAGCCGCGTTTCCGACGTGAGGGAGGAAACCCGTAGACGGAAGCGTCGCCTCGATGTCGAATCCCGAACCCACACACCCCACGTTTCCGTCGTAATCACCGAACAGGTGGGGAGGGGACTCGAAGAAGACATCCACGACGAGATACCAAAGATGAGAGCGGCCTAGCCGTCCAATACTGGCCGTCTACAGAAGCAGCTGGAAAGGATCGTTTCATCTGAGGGGGGCGAAGTACTTCGCCCCCCTCTTTGGTCGAAGTACACTTAATGAGCGTTTCTCAGCTATACCACTTTAATCTATGTGTTACAGAAGTTAGTTCTTCTCTAGATTAGTTCTAGGTCAACAGAATTAGTGGCTGTATTGCACTATCGTAGTCTCTCCCTACGCCGTCGTGGAGAAACGACGGAAACGCGGGGGGTGTGGTCCCTTCGAAATCAGCGTCACCCCCTCCACCAACATCCAGTTACGACGGAAACGTGGGGTGGGTGTCCTCCATCATCGAGTTTTACTCGTCCGGGTTGACCGGACCCTTGTACTGAGAACGAATCTTCTCTCCCTCCCGCCACTGCCAGTAGTAGTAGCGATTGTCGTTGATTTCTTTGATCGTGATCGTCGCTTTTGCAGGGACGTCGTCCGGGAGATCGTCCGGTCGCTCTTCGACCTCTTCTTGATCTGCCGACTCCTCGAGACGGGCCTCTCGTTCCTTGTGCTCGGCGAGCGCTTCAGCGTACGTCGCAACGTCTCGGAGCTGCTCCGGGTCCGACTCGTTGAGCGTGTTGACGATCTCCGTCGGGAGGTTCGCCGGTGGGGTCGGGGGTTCGTCGGACATCGGCTACTCTCGTGTTAACCAACACGTCCCACGAATCCATAGTTTTGTTGGTTAAGGCGATGGAGACGACTCTCGTGCCTGTTGACTGTAACATTACTCGAAACTTCTTTATATATAAGTTTCGTACTATGTTACACCGTGCTCCGGCGCATCGAACTCGAGATCCTCGCCACGGTCGACCGCGGCGACACGATCTCCGAACTCGCGACGAAGCTCGACCACAGCGAGAGCTACCTCTCTCGTGCCGTCGCCGACCTCGTCGAAAAGGGACTCGTCTACACGGAACGCGACGGGCGGCGAAAACGAGTCGTTCCGTCGGATGCTCGCGCCGTCGAACTCTACCGGGACCTCGTCCGCCAGCACTCCCATATCGACTTCCCCGAACTGCTGACGGGCAAGGCACTCGAGGTGCTGTACTACCTCGACCAGCCGCGAACCGTCTCCGAGATCGCCGACCGGAGCGACAACTACCGCAACACGGTCAACCGCATCCTCAAGCGGATTCGCGACCGTGGTCTCGTCGGGACGGCCGACGGCCGCTACGAGTTCAACGCCGACTTCGACCGCCTCCACGAGTTCGCCCGTGAACTCGCACACCAGCTGCATCGCCAGCGCCTCGAAGCCGTCGCCCCGAAGGGGACGATTCTCTGGGAGGACTACGACGAATTCCTCGCGCAGGCCGAGAAGGAGATCGACGCAGAGGGGTTCCACGAAACCGGCCTCGCTCGGTTCGCGGCCTTCGACCTCCAGTTCCTGCTCACCGGCCACCGCTACTACGTCTACTCCGAGGATCTCGACGCAGTCTCGCCGGCGGAGCTCTGCTGTCACACGCTACTGATCGACGACGGCAGCCGTCACCGCTCGTACTGTCTCCTCCTGCTCAGCCACGTCGACGTCGACGAGGCGGACCTCCGAGAGCAGGCGGCGAAGTATGGCCTCGAAGACGAAATCGACGCCTTGCTCCGTTACCTCGAGACGCACGGCGAGGTCGACGACGACCGGCTCCCGGAGTGGGACGAGTTCCAGGAGCTGGCGGCTGACTACGAGGTGCCACTACCACAATGAGACCAACATTCGGACGTGAGTACATCGAGAACGAATTCCAGCGGATCGGGGACGGGCTATCTGAACCGCTCACGGTCTACCTGATCGGTGGTGGCGCGATGTCGCTGCGCGACCTCAAAGGGGCGACGAAAGACATCGACCTGGTCGTCCCGGATGGCGACGCGTACGGTCAGCTGTGGGCCGTCCTGATGGACCTCGGGTATGCGGAGGTTCAATCGCTGGATCCAGATTACCGGGCGCTTGGCGCGACGAGCTGCGTCGAGAACGACGACGGGTGTCGTCTCGACATCTTCAACCAGCAGGTCGCGAACAAGCTCGTGCTCACCGACGGGATGCAAGAGCGCAGCGAGCCGTTCCTCGACACGGATCGACTGACGGTCCGGCTGGTCAGCAACGAGGATATCTTCCTGTTCAAGGCAATCGCAGGCCGCGACGACGACATCGAGGACATGAATATGCTCGTGCAGGCCGGCCTCGATTACGACGTCGTCCGAGATGAACTCGAAGCCCAGATCGAACGCCTGGGGGACGATCAGTTCGCCACGTTCGCGAACGAGGCCCTGGTCGAACTCGAGGAGCGGTACGGGGTGACCACGCCGATCGAGGGCCGCGTCCAGGAGCTCACGAACAGGTACTACCGGGGGCTCGAAGCCCTCCAGGCACTCGACAAGCCGATGACCGTCGATGAACTTGCCGCCGAACTGGAGTTGGATACTGACGAGGTTCACGACCGGCTCGCGTATCTCTCAACGTTCGACCGGGTCCGTCGGGATGGCGACACAGTCCGTCCCGAGGAGTAGTCTGGTCACGACTACGGGGAAGGGAGGCGGCCGTCTGGGCGGGGAACGCGGCCCCGTTTGATCTCGTGATCGACGCGGCGCAGATGCTTGCAGCCGCCTTCGGGTGAACGTTGCTGCCAGTCGGGACAGGTACACGATTCGTCGATGACGTCGACTTCGTACCTGTTGCCGGACGCGGACTGTACCTCGTAGCGGCCACCTTTCGAGAGGAGCGAGACGTCCATCGCTTCGGCGACGGCACGCTTCGTGCGGGGCTCGAGATCGTCCTTTGACTGTGCGTTCTCGTCCACGACCAGTCGGTCGCGAACGTCGCCCGTTCGGCCACCGTCGGGAGCGACGGCTTCCGCAGGGCCACTGAGCCGCTCGTGGAGCACTTCCTCCACCGGATGCCCTTCCTGCCACAGGTAGTGGACCTCGCGGCGCTCGCGATGGTCGTAGGAGCCGCACGCGGCTGCGCTCCCAGTCCAGACGCGCCAGGCACCGAGCGCGGCCATCACGTCGACGACGTCACGGGGAACCGTCTGGTGGTCGTCCGGGAAGAACACCCGGAAGCGTGTACACGCTTCTTGCGGCGGGAGGGTCTCCCACCAGTCTTCGCTGGAGCCCCAGCTGTCGCACATCGCCTCGTCGCTCCCGTAGCCGACGGTCACGCCGTCGATCGGCGTCCAGTCTGCTGGGAGGTGGTCCGCCTCGCCTTCGAGCACCCGGAGGACGGCGTATCGAAGGTACTCGTGGGCTTGGTTGTCTGTCGTTCGAGCGACCTGGTCATGCTGCTCGGCAACGTGCTCAGCTTCCTCGAGGATCGTCGTGAGATAGGGTTCAGTCATCATTCGACGAAGGTCAGAACGCGCCTCCGGCCCTCGGCGGGCGCAGAAAAACTTAACCAACAGAGCGGAAGGAATCCATCACTCTGTTGGTTAATCAGGTTGGGACGAGGATTCGCTCTCGAGAACGTCAATGAGCTCTTCTGCCGTTCGACTAATCCGTCCAAGCCGCTCGCGAACGACCTCGGGATCGTCCGACTCCCAGGCCGCGAGGTAGAATGCCGACCCGCTAGTGTCGAGCCCACAATAGCGTCCGACGACATACGCGACGGCTTCGGCCTCGACTTCGCGTTTCGCCCGCTCGGTGTCGTCGTCGACGTCGAAGTGGAGCAGGGCGTGGGCGTACTCGTGAATCAGCGTCCGCGCAAGGTCGGCCTCGTTCTCCCGATCACGCACCTCGACGAGCGGCTGAACGTCGACGAGGCTTAGCTGCTCGCAGATTCCCTTTGCCTCGCCGTGGGTCCATTCCTCCGCTGGAACGATCCGCACCGTCACGCCGAGGTCATCAGCGGCGGCAGTCAACTGTTCGACGAGATCGCCGGCGTCCCCGGTCGCTTCCGTGTCCAGGTCGGGAAGCGGCTCGCCCTCGGTCTGGGAGACATCGAATACCGGCGCGGGCTTGAACCCGACCAGGCCCTCGGACCACTCCTCGGGCGACGTCTCATCGTAGTCACAGTCGCTATCCTCGTGGTAGCTCGGCGAGTTCTCGCACTCCGGACACTGTGTGGTGATGATCGGCGCCCAGATCCAGATGGCCGACTCACCCTCCGTGACGTGGCGATCGAACTCCTCCTGCCACGTCCGGTAGCCGGCGACCTTCGTCGCCTCGGGACATTGGCGCTTGATCAGGAGAGTGTTCCGGTAGGAGTAGTCGTGGAAGCGACTCTGGACATCGAGCCACTCTTGGAACTCGTCGCTGGCCTGCGCGTCGTCAACGCCGGCGACGAGGTCGTCGATCCACTGTTCGATCGTACTGTTCATCTCGTCGGATCGAGTGTCGGTTGCCTCGAAGGAGACCGACGAGTCACTGGTCGTAGCCATTGTGTGCACCGAATCAAGGTTACGGCGACTGCGTCTGTGCAGACCGCGCCGCACCCCTCAGGGGCGTTCAAAAAACCGCTCTGTCGGTTAGCGGAGTTCGTGGCGTTCGTCCGCAAAGCCGACCGTAACGAGGTACTCGAGGAACTCGTCGAACCGCTCGACGTCGCTGGGCGTGTCGGTCGCAAGATGACGCGCCCACTCGATGGCCCACTGGAAGGCGGGGTCTGTCCCGCCCTTGCCGTGTAGATACCACCACCGGGCCGCTTTGAGAACCCTCGATTTCGTCGGGGACGTCGGCGGGATCGACCTCCGCTGATTGCGTATTGTCGATATCGACCGGAATCTCATCGATCGAGACGTTGTCAGGACGCTGTTGTTGACTCACAGGCAGTCACCTCTGAGGACTCTTGATGGAGCCCTCACCCTCTCTGGGGGGCGCGAAAAACAGGTCGCGAAGTCACGCCAGCGGGAGGTAGACGCTCTACTTGCCGGCGTGATTCTTGAACTAGATGGCTCTGTTGAACTCCTTAGTGCCTGATAGCATCGGCGTGCGAGATACAGACAAGGACTTTAGCACTTCAGCGGGAGAGTCGAAACAATGCTTGAACAAATACAGACAAGCCCTCTATTCAGTATTCGCAGGGCAGTGTTCACATATCTGCTCGCATTCCTCATCTCCCTTAGCGATATGTGGCTCATCCATGCGGTAGGAATCGATACACCCGAAGAACTCCTGACTCAAACGCTTATTCACGGAACGGGCTTCTATCTCGGCTATACTCTCCTCGCCTTGTTCAATAGGTCAACTAAAACACCAACGTGAGTAGTTCGCAGGAACGATGTAACGGGTGATTCTCCGTTGAACCTACGAAGGCAACACCTTGTGAAGTGTTCTATGACACACCCATCCTATTAGTTAGATATATTCCCATTTGAAAACGTTGGTAAATTGAGCTTGCGTATTGAGCAAGGAGATTATTGTTCTTCGGTTCGATGCTGGGGTTAGGATGGATTCTGATACGTGGCTCTTCGTGAAATCCTCAATAGCCGCTATTGGCGGATTCACAGCGTACCGCGTCTTCTTCCCGGATTCCAACGGCACACCGATTTTTGTCGCTGCCGTGGTGATTCTCCTCTTGCTAACGGCATTAGATGAGTATCGTCAGGGCGCCAGTTCGTAAACGACACTGCCTGTCTTTATCGATCCGCGCCGGAACCTGTCGACCACTGTGGATTTCAACAGAGCCTCACGGACAGAATGGTACTGTTGGCTTCAAATTCTGTGCGGCCGGAAGTTTCTGCCGAACAGTCAATGCGCTTAATGGTGTGATTCACTTAACAAGTGAAGAGAAGGACGAGCAGTACACCTCAATTCCCGCTGGCGCATTCAACTGGTTCGTTAGTGGTCACACAAACGGACTCTGAGCCACTCTATACAACCCCTTCCAACAATCTTCTATAGGATAGTTTCCGAGAGCCACTTTTCTATGCCGTTCACGGGTTACTGGTGCAATTTGTGGTAAGAATCCGATAGTCTGCGATGATTTCTCCGTCGGGAGTGGAGGCTTGAAGAGTGATAGTTCCAGTGTCCAGCTGAGCTGTAGGGATCGACATACTATGAGATCCGGGAGGCATTGAATTATTCGTTTTAATTGTATTCCCGCCAGCTATCAGCTCAACAGTAGCGACGATCTCGGTTGTATTGTAGGCGATTTCTATCATTCCCGCGTCTTCAACAACCTGTGTGATTTCGACTGTTGAACTCGGGGTCTCTTCCTCAAAGGAAATAACGCACTGGTGACTGGTGGGGGCTCCACCACCGGAAAGACATCCGGAAAGAAGGAGCACACCAACGGCCAGAACGGCGGGGACTGAACACGTCATCTATTTGCAATCAAGGAATCCTGCATTGTCTCTTTTCTGCTTCACGAGGGAGTGTCTAAGTGGTGAATACACCGTCCGTGTTATTAATGAAAATAATTCGCGGTTCCGAGTGGATCGGAGCGTTGGCCGTGAGAGATACGACGCGTTCAGAGGAGACCAGCCACGAGCAACGGTAAACCAAGTACCTTGCGGGCGATAATTCCGAGGAGCTTGGCCCGAAAGTCTTACTTCTGCCGCGTTCGGTCTGGGACGACGAGCGTCACGTTCATTGGTACGTCGCGGGAGTGGTAACCCCCGCCCCCCTCTCGGGGGCTCGAAAAACAGCTCCGGAAGCGCCGTCGCCGCCCCTACTGGCTAGCTGCCGGGAACTCGAAGCCGCCGGTGTCGCTTCGTAACTCCTCCGAGTCGGTAGTTTCTGATTGGACTGCTTGGCGCCCCTCCTCCAGTTCCTCGCGGCGATCGTCGACGCTCTGGTGGATGCTGATGTCGTGTTGCTCGCAGAGTGCTCGCTCGACCGCGAAGGTCATCTCGTCGAAATCGACTGCCGTGATGTCGACATCCTCCGGTGAGGGCGTCTCATCAGCGACGTCGATGGCTCGCGACCAGGTATCTGACGAAATGTCGCTAGTTGGGAGTCGCCACTCCTCGCCCTCGAGCTCTTCACGCAGGTACTGCGCGAACTCCTTGTAGTGATCGAGCGCGATGTTCTTCGTCACTGAATCGGCCAGCAGCGCGATTGCGAGCTGATCGATGCGGGCCTCGTCGGCCTCCGGTTCCCAGTCGAATCCACCAGGGGCGCGGCGCAGAACGTAGAGGTGCTTGTCCAGTACGTCGCCATCGGGCGTGTACACCAGCTGTCCACCCATACAGCGTTCACCGCGGTACGCTCGGCCGGCGGTCATCGGAACCCACCCTCCCAGTGACCCATACCTCGTGGTCGTTCTAGGGGCTGACGGGGACGGGAGTCCAACGGTCGACGGGCGGTATCTGGACCGCGTCCGGCTTCTTGATTGCTCGCACTCGCGGTCCCTGTTGGTCGGGATCCGACGTACATCGGCTTTCGCGCTTGGCTCCGCTCCGTGACGACCTCCCGATGGAGCAGCGTACAGAGCTCCATGACGCTCTCGGGGAGCGCGAATGCTGCCTCTCGCGACCTGAGGTCGTGCTGGCTGAAGAGAATCGTCCCATCAGCCCGGTCGATCCGGACCAGCCAGTCCGAGGGTCGCTGAACGTGGCAGAGGACGGATGTCGAGAACTCGTAGGCGAACACGAAATGGTCGTCGTCTGTTCGGTGATACAGCCACCAGTGATCAGGTGCGATTTCGCTGTCGCTTGCAGAACTCATCAATGATCCGGGACGGTCGTGCCGTCCCGCACCCCTTGCGGGACGGGAAAAACACCCCGGAGTCGGCGTGTCGTCTTACCGAAGCTGAATCGTATCCCCGTCGCGCTTGAGAACCTCCTTTGCAACGAGTCGCTCAATCGCGTCGTCAACGGCATCTTCTTGGCCGTCCGACAGCGCCCGCACATTCGCGAGGACTCGCTCCTGGATGGCGTCGACGGTGTCGATGCCGTCGTCGACCGCTCCCAGAACAGTGTATTCGATCTCAAATTCCGTCGCAAATGCTTCGATACGGGACGTGAATGTGTTCGGCAGTCCCGAGAGCGAATTTACCGCCATCTCGACCGTGAACAGCGGATGCGAACGATCACGGATCTGCTGTGCTTCCGTGGATCCGGTGTTGAATGGTCGCTGTTCGTCGATCTCGGTCAGAATCGATTCGTAGTCCAGCCCACGCTGGGCGTATTTCCGCATATCCTCGATGTCGCGGCGCCGGCCACTCGCGAGGTCCCCGCCGGAAACCGCTTTCAGCAAGAACATATCCTCATCTGAGAGAATGAACGCGGTAACGCAACGCCCGGTCCAGAACTCTTCGGCCCGGTCGTGCATCCGGTCGGTGATCCAGACTTTCCCGACGATCTGCCGTTCGAAGAGATCGATCCGAAACCCGCGCTCGTCGTGCTGTAGTTCGACGGTTGTTCCGACGCCTTCGAACGACTCCGTTGGTTCGTCGACAACCGTGAATCCCTGCGACGTGAGCGTCTGGTAGACGTGCTCGAATTCGGACACCACACCCACTGCGAGATCGATATCTTCGGTTTGATCTTTCAATCCCCGGACCGTCATCGCCGATCCGCCGAGGAGATACACCGTCGCGGACTCCGACAGCCAGCTATCGAACTCTTCGAGGAACGCTTTGATCGCCTCGCCACCCGTGAATACAGTCATGCGACTCCGTACTGCTCTTTGAGCGCCATAAATTCTGTTTCACTTGGAAGGACGACAGGGAACTCATCCGCGTCCTCAACCCCTTCCTGCAGTGCCTGGTACATCGCAGCGATCGTGGATTCCAGATTGTACCACGTTGCAGTGTCTGTGAGCGTCTCCTGGTCGATGTCCAGCTTTTCGATCAACAGCATTGCATAGCTAACGCGGCGCGAGCCGCTATCGAGAACGAGCGTGTGACACACCACGTCGGCAGGTGTGAGTTCCTCGTCGGGTGCATACCAGAACGCGGGTTCCCCCGCGAGGAAGAACTGCAGGCCGTACTCCTCGAAGCGACCGAGTCCGGACACCTGCCACTCAGGGGCGTCCAGTAGTGCGTCTGTATCCTCGGCGGTCTGCACGCGGACGAGCGCACGCTTCGGGTCGCACCATTCGACAGTTGCGCTCGGCGCGAGCTCCCGGGCTCGCGATCGGTGCTCGTGGGTCACGACGGCCTGGGCGAACGCCAGCAGCGGTGCGAGGTCCTCGCTCACCGCGTACTCGGGGCCGGACGGGGACAGCATCGCTCGATGCTTGAGCGGCGACAGTGCTTTGTGAACGCCTTGGCGCGTAATCCTGAGTCGTGCTGCAATCGCGGAGACGTGGCGGGGCTCGTCGAGAAACCAGCACACTTTGAGGGTGGCAGGCGAGAGGAGGGCAACCCAATCAACGTGGCTGAGTTCCGACTGCAGCGTCCGGTACGCTTCGATGACCGGGTGGTCGGCGACACGGACGTGCCGCTGGTTGTTGGGGCCACGGCGTTCGACCACGAGCCCTGCGTCCAGCAAGTCATCGAGCACTTCGTAGATGTGTGGCTGTGAATACCCGGTTTCTGTTGCGAGGTCGACTGGCGTCGCCTCGCGACCGGTACTCAGGGCGTCGATCACAGCGAGTCCGGCCTTTGAAATCATCTGTGTACACTCTTACACCCACTCGTATAAATACGTTTCTGGATTTAGGTTGACGACCGGGCTATCCGGTAACGAGGTCGGTGAGTGCGTCCTCGAGCGGGCCCCGGAATTGCCAGTTTGCCCGTTCGAAAGCCTCGTCAGTTGGCCCGTCCCACCGGGGGAACGCGGAATGACCACTCACCTTGACCGTCCACTCGGACGGCTCCTCGAATGGGTTCCGGGTCGGGAGTTCAACGACGTAGAGGTACTCCTCGTCGCCGTGAATGCCGTCGGCTGGGTTCTCGACGCCGTGTCCGAGCAGGAACATCGGCTAGTCGAGGTGCTCCATATTGTCCGGCTCGAGGAGATCCGAGGGGTGGTCAGCGTGGACGCTCCGATCACGCCCTTCGTCCACGTAGAGGGTCATCGTCGAGAGCGTGTCGAGGAACAGGAACTGGGCAGCGGCGTACGCAGGCCCGCGCTCTGTTCGTGTCTCGTCAAGCAGCTGCTTCAGCTGGACAAGGTCACGGAGGACGCTATCGGGATACCCGTCCGAGTGACGGTAGATTTGTGCGATGCGGTCGGTATCGGACTGTTCGCCTGCGGTCTCGCTCCGTTGGATGAATCGGAGTTGACTTCGTGTCGACATCGATCACCGCCGACGCGTGTGCGCCGGCACCCATCGCCGGCGCAGAAACAACCTCTCCTGAATCGAGTGGGGTCTCTGGGGTCTCGCCGAATGGCTGTCACTGGACAACTTAAACCCGGCTAAAAATGAATTCCAAAATTCGCAAGATGGCAGTCGGGCGGAGTCCTTGCTCGGAAACTGATGCTGTTCCAGCCCAAAGGTATGCGTATGTCATCGGAGTCTGAGAGGAGCTCACCGCTCCCCGATTCGGATGAGATCGCTAGGCGGGCCGAACGGCAGCGTAGTCTGTACGAGGAGGCCGCCGAGAATCCAGACCGGGTGGTGCCAGCGATGTTCATCGAGGACTGCGCCCGGTGCGAAGCGCTCGCCGACAAGCGGCGTCGTGAGGGCTTCTATAAACACTTCTACCGGACACTCCCTGACCGAGAGACGGCGAAGCTGTCCAGCGACGATCTCCCCGAGGAGATTCAGTCCGCTGCGCCCGTCCATCGTGCAATCGATGATACGACTCTCGAGGACGAGAGCGCGGACGTGGCTTCCGTCTCGGAGCTGTGGGAGCAGATCGGTACTGGTGAGCACCCAGGCAAGCTGTGTCAAGCTCCGCTGGTCCACTACATCGACCGTGAGGACTGCTATATCCACGCAGAGCCAACGCGGGTCGGCTTCAGCTATGGTCTCCCCGTGTTCGTGTACAAACGCCGGCAATCGGACAACCACTACGGAGTCTTCTTCTCCAGTGAGAAGGCGTATCTGTGGATCTGTGGGTGGATTCTGCACGCCAACGGATTCTTCGACCCGAAAGAGTTCATCCCATCACTCTACTTCTTGAAGGCCTCGGACCCATCCACAGTTGCTCCTGAGCTGGTGTCCAAAACAGAAGATCTCGTGTTTCGTAACGGATTCCCCGGCGTAGACGCGCCCGAAATCGCAGACCTGCCGGACGGGGTCAATCTGTACCAATTCCCGTACAGCAAGGACACGTATGCGGATCAGTTTGCTCGATGGCGCCGTCTCTACTTCGACGAGCGAACCCCTCGTGGATGCGGAGACTGCGACGTGTGTCGGGCGTAAATTCACCGCCCTAACGCGTGCTCTACGCCAGATGCGACACCTCTGATGGTTCCTCGAGGTCGTCGAACTCGCCGCGCTCGACAGGCTCCCAGTCCTCACCCGGCTCTGGACTCCACCAGTCGACCTTGTAGGCGCCCGGTGCGCCGAAGATTTTCACGCGCGCCGACCCATCAGGCAGGTCGCGGCGCAGTTTCTCGTCGACGTGGAGGTTCCAGGTCGTGGTAGAATCGAAGCAGGCGAGCACGGCCTCCTCGTAGCCGCGCGTCTCGCGGGATTCCTGGAGTTCGACCTGGGTGTTGCAGTTCTTGCAGAACACCCCCTCGAACGGGATGTGAGTGAAGACCTCCTGCCCGCAGACGGGACACCAGAGGAACTCGAACAGTGCCTCGCTGTGACGGTCAAGTACTTCGAGACTCATTTGTTGACTCACCCGGTCGTACCGGGCCACCACCTCGTGCCCGGCCGAAAAACAGCGTCCGGCGCTCGCTCACTCACCGTTCGGCGCCGTAGACGATGCGTGAGGGGGCTTCGTATCCACAGTCGGGGCAGTCGTACCATCGCTGGATTTTCGCCCCGTCTGCTGCCTTCTCGCCGACGCGAACGTCGTTGTTCGGACACTCCGGGCAGCTGAGGTCCGGGACCGGCCGCTCCCGGAGTTCGTCACGGAACGACGTCGCGTCCTTCGTCTCGTATCCCCGCGACCAAACCGGGTAGCCGTCGACGAGGATTGCTCCGCGCCACTTGTACCGGTAGGAATCCGGGGCTCGATGCAGGACGGCTCGCGCCCCGGTCTCGGTGTTCCGATACGCAAGCGTCGGCGAGCGGCTCTCGCGTCGCCAGTTGGTGATCCTGGGCATTATTCAGAAGTGGACGTCAGCGGGTACGATCCAGAGCTCCTCACTCTCCTCGAGGAGTCGATCCAGCTGTCCACGGTGGCGAATGCCGGTTCCGTGTTCGGTGTACAGGAAGATCGTCGGGCCGTCGTACGCACCTACCTGGTGGAAGGCGTGCCGGGCGAGGTCCTCGTCGCGCATGATCTCCTCGTCGGAGAGCTCCTCGATGGCCTCTTTCACCCGGTCGAGATTACGCTCGAATTCCTCTTTCGTCGCCTCCCAGCCACGCTCGAGCAGGTCTTCGCCGTCATCGGAGTCGACGGGGGCTGCCGTCGGCAACTCCCCCCATCGTGCCTTCCCCGCAACGGACGTGTCCTCCTCGTCGAAGGTCACATAGTAATCGAAGACGGCGCCGGCGTGTGGGTCCGCGCCGACCAGGCGGTCGAACACCGACTTTCCGGTGGCCAGCGCGTCGTCGTGCGTCGATGCCTCTACGAGTGCGTAAATCACCATGTGCATCTCGAACACCTCGTAACGCCGACGCACCGGGAATCGTTGCTCGCTCCCGCAGCTGGAGCGAGAGCTGCGCCGGCACCCATCGCCGGCGCTCGAAAAACTCTCCTCGTGACGGCGGATTCTCAGGATTCGTCCGCTCGTTCGACAGTGATGGTCAGGTCGCCCGATTCGTAGTCTGCCTCGAAGTCGACCGCGAACGCGTCCGACTCGTAGGCGGCGTGGTAAGCACGGTGGCGTTCGAGCGAGCCTGTCGCCTTGAAGTGGAAGAACGCGGCCGCCGTGTAGGGCTTGCTCTGTGTTTCGACCTGCGACTCGACGGATGCGGGGAGCGCGATCTGGGGCGTCTCCGTGTCGATACTCGCAGCGAACTCTTTCGCTTCCTCGACGGTTGCTTGCGAATGGGCCGGTGTCTCGCCGGTGAGCACATTCACCGGGGTTTCCGTCTCGTCGGTGAACAGGACGTCTTCGAAGGTGTGTGTCCCGAGAATCGCCTCGGGATCCAGCTCGCAGTCGTGGAACGGGTTGTCATCTGAGGACATCGGATCTCGAGCCTATGGCGGGGCTCACCCATTCCGGCCCCCTGAAAAACAGGCAACACTACCCCCTGACTATCCTCTCGCAAACACTTACTTCAAACAGGCTTCAAAAACAGTCCATCACAGAGTTCGATGCTTCACGAACACATCCATGATGCCCTCGATGCCTTAGAAGACCGGGACGGTCAATCAAGACTCACTCCGCAGGACGACCAATTCGACGTCTTGGTCAGCATCATTGCTGACGAATCCTCAATCAGACCTGGCGAACTACGGATCTCTGAACAAAAGTTCAAAGACGAAGTCGAGGATATCCTCGAAGACATTTCCGACTCGGATGACCCGATATCCGACTTTCATTCCAGGCTCTCCAAACTCAAAGCTGACGTCGAAGACCGGCACCAAGAATACACGATTCTCTTCCCTTGGAATTTCGGCTCTGGTGAATCGCTGGACAGCGTCGGCTTCGACCGTCAGAACTAGTGGAATGAAGCGGGAAACCGCCGATGCCTATGTCGAAGATTTCCCGCTTCACGAAGAAAGCGGTTCAGTTAGCTAAAAATGCTGTCGGTGGTCGAGGCGAAGTCGCCGCCCCCGAAGGGGGTGGCGGCTTCGCCGATTACGCTGTTGTGTCGCTCCACTGTCTTCGGGTTTACTTGGAGAAGTCCTACCGAGAGGCGTTGGATCTGCTGAGCGAAATGCCACATATTCTCGGGGAGATCGGCCTCGAACCGGCCGATCTCCCGCATCACTCCACGCTAGTAAAGTGGTTTGACAGGATCAAGACAGCACTCTGGCGAGTGCTGCTGCGCCTCTCGGCGCAGCTGCACGAGCCGAGCGGACACGCCGCTATTGACGCGACGTTTTTCGACCGCGAACACGCCAGCAAACACTACTGCCGTCGGACAAATTACCGCGTTCAGACGCTCAAAGCAACAGCTCTCGTGGACACAGAAAGCCACGCCATTCTGGACGTTCACTGTACGACTGAGAAACGTCACGACACACAGCTCGGCTGGCGGGTCGCCCGCCGCAACGCGGGCGACCTCGCCAGCCTCGCCGCCGACAAAGGCTACGATTGGATGGAGTTACGCGAGAAACTCCGTGAAGACGGCGTGAGACCGCTGATCAAGCATCGTGAGTTCCGGCCCATCGATCACGCGCATAACGCGCGGATCGATGGGCCTCGCTACCGCCAACGAGCGATGTGTGAGACGGTCTTCTCAACGATCAAGCGCACGCTCGGCGACGCCGTGCGTGCGCGATCTTGGTACGGTGAATTTCGTGAACTCGTCCTGATGTGTGCGGTTCACAACATCAAGCAGGCGGTGAAACCGTGAAATCACGCTACGTCTAGCGATTCACCACGGCCAAACCTCGGTGAAGTGGCGCTGTTAGTCTTGGAGGGTGGCGACTGTTCGGCCCGCTTCCTCGGCATCTTCGCTGCGCGACATATTGTACGTCGCGAGCGCTTCTTCAACCGCCTCATCAAGACTCATTGGTCAACCCAATTTTTCCCCTCTACCGTATAAACGCATGCATGGCACAGACAAGTAACAAGCAGTCTCAGCTGACCTCGATCGGTGCTGAGTGCGCGGATGTTCTTCCCTGCTCTGAAGAATCCATTGCCACCGAACAACTTGGATCCGAACGAATTCCGGTTATGTTCAAGGAGAGTGTGGAATTGCGGTATGACTACTCGAGAACGCTGGCTTCCGAACGCTGTTCTTGACTAATCAGCGCGACTAGATCCGCTTTCGTGAGTGGGTCGATGTTAACGCGATCCTCTTCGGCGGTATAGAAGATACCTGCAGTCACGTCTCGGCCAGGGAACCACTCATTCAGCACGTGATAGTACACGCTGAGTTGCTTCCGATACTCATCCTCAGCGTGCCGTCCGAGGTCAGTCTTGAAGTCGATGATCTCGACGGTATCGGGACGAAGGTGAACGAGGTCGACGATTCCTGAGATGGTGACCTGTTCGCCATCGACAGTGAGCGGGAGATAGGCGTCCTCCTCGACTCGCAGCTCACCATCGAGCGAGTCTATGAACGACTTGATGTGACGCTCGTCGTCGTTCGAGGGTTCGACGTCCCCCTCAAGTACGTACCGCTCAGCGAACTCGTGGGTCTGCGTTCCGAACGCGGTCCCTCTTCCGTCGTCGACGTCCTCGAACACATCGTCGCGCATGAGCGTGTGCGGCGAGTGTCCGACCGGGCCGTCCGGCGTCGGCACGGAAATCTGCAAGTGTGCCTGCGTCGTCTCGTCGATATCGTCTTCCTGAACGTTGGGTTCCAGCTCCTCGAGGTCGACCGGGAGCTCTTCAATGAACGTGTTCGGGCTCTCGCCTGCAGCGAACACGAGATGGCTCTCAGCCCGCGTCATCGCGACGTAGAGCAAGCGTCGCTCTTCGTCGTATCCACGCGGCAGACACTTCCGGAGGACGTCAGTCCGCCAGTTGTCGTGAATATGTGGATACCCGTGATCATCGGCGTAGAGCTTTCGCTGGCGTAGTCCAATCGGATCGTCGAACGTGATCGCGTTACTGTTCCCGCCTGACGGTGGGAAGCAATGGGAGTTCATGTTCGCGAGCACGACAATGGGATGCTCGAGTCCCTTGGCCGCGTGGATGGTCTGGACCGTCACCGAATTCATACCGGCGCTCGCGTGGACCTCGTGGGTGCTTCCGTCCGCGATGCCGCGTTCGATGAATCGGATGAGGTCACCTCGTGTCAATGTCGTCGCGCTGTGGACGGACTGAATCGTCGTCAGCAGCACGTCGGCATAGGCCCCGTCGTAGTCGTACTGGGAGAACACGCGCTGGGCAACCCCACCGACCGTCTCCAGTGACGCAAGCTCCGACTTGAACGCCTGCATGTTGGTGGGGTACTCCTCGCTATCGAGGACGTGTTTGACTTCGTCGAGCGTGTAGCCAGTCTCCTCAAGGACGACTGCCCATCCTCGCTCCGCGTCGGATTCGAGGATTCGCAGCCACGCCACGAGAAGCTTCGCCGGGTCAGACCGGAACAACTCGATGCCTCCTTCATATGCCATCGGCAACCCATACGCCTCAGCGACAGAGAGGAGTTCTCGGCCGAAGTCACGAGTCCGGGTGAGGACGGCGATATCACCGTACTCTGGCAGACGAAGTTCCCCATCCTCCTCGACCTGATACGCATCGTTCTCGACGATCTCCTGGATCTTTGTCAGAACGGCTTCGTGTTCGTCTTCGTGCTGAATCGCCTCTATCTGAGAGTTCTCGTGCGATGCGTTCGAAGAGAGTGACACAAATCTATCTCGCACGGCCGTCCCGTCGACGTCGTCCGTGCTCGCCGCGGGCGTCACCAGGCTGTGCTCGGAGAAGTCGAGAATGTCCTGCGTCGACCGGTAGTTCTCGACGAGTTCGATATCGATGATCGGGCGAGTTGCCCACGACACTCGCTCGTGGTTCTCATTGAGTTCGTCGACGAACCGGTCCAGCCGGGACTCGAACTCGGTGATGTTCTCGACGGCGGCGTACTGGAACGAGTAGATGCTCTGTTTCCAGTCACCAACGACACAGACGTTGTTCGTGTCTGCAAGCAGGAGTGCGAGTTTGAACTGGATCTCGCTAGAGTCCTGGAACTCGTCGATCATCACGTACTCGAACGCGACATCGTCGCGAAGTCGATGGTCGTCACAGAGCAGGACGAACGCAAATAGTTGAAGAAAACTAAAGTTGAGGTAGTTCCGACTGAGTGCGAACTCAAGGTACTCGTGGTAGACGTCGTGAACGAAGTTCTTGAGGCCCTCTCGCTGTTCGTCAAACACCAGCTGTGCGACGCCATCAGGAACCTGCTTCTCACCCCATCCGCCACGGATCTCGTCCTCCTCGGGCGCGTCTGGGAGATAACACTTGTCGTCCCCGTAGCCTCCAAGTTTCGAGCGAAGCTTCGACTGCTTGTTCCCGTCGTTACGGGGCTGGTTCAGCTCGTCGAAGATCTTGTAGAACGCCTCGAAATCACCGTCCAGATGCCGCTCGCCGTTCCGGTACCAGCCATCAGCCGTCGGGAAGACACCTTTCGCCGCCAGCTGATTGATTAACCCGAGGAGTTCGACTGGTTCCTCGACGGCGCGGAAGAAGTCGTCGTACTCGGGATGGTCGTCGCTGAACCGACGGATGAACTCGCGGAACTGCGCCTTCTCGACATTCTCGTCTTCGAGGACACGCGTGGACCCCGTGATGCGGTCGTCGATGCCGAGAAGCGTCGGTGCCTCGAAGCCGTGTTCCATGAGGATGTCGTGACAGAGGCTGTGGAACGTCTGGATCGGTGCGTCCGAGAGTTCACGCATCCCGTAGTCACAGTGGGCGACGATTCGATCCTTCATCTCCGTCGCCGCGTTGTTGGTGAACGTCACGAGGAGGACGTCCTCAGGCTCGACGTCGTCTTGGTCGACGATTTCGGCGTAGCGACGGGTGACGGTGAACGTCTTTCCAGTCCCTGCGCCGGCGTCGACGACATGGATGCCCTGTTTGCTGTCGATCAGGTCTTGCTGTTGGTCGTTTGGTGCAGTCATCGCGACTCACCCTCCAGGATGCAATCGCGGTTGTCCACGTACCGATAGTTTGGATCGCCACCGAGTCCCTGAACCGGGAAGCGTTCATCACCGGCACGACGGTCGTTCAACTCCGAGAGGCGATCTTGGACGAACTGCTCGAATGCATCCACATCGCCGGTGAAATAGTTCTGGTTGCGAATACGGAGCAAGTGTCTCAAGGCCTGCTTGCAGCCGTTTTTCACGTACTTGTAGTCCCCAACATCAGCAATCAGTCGATCTGTGAGCGCGTCGCCGAACTCGGATTCGATGAGTTCGTCACTGTCGTTGGTGTCCGGGAACTCGTACGCATCTAACACCGCTTGGTAGACCTCAAATGTCGATTTCGAGAAGGTCTTGTTACAGTCGTTCGCGGCGTCTTCCTGCAGTTCCATGAAGACAGCTGGGCTCGCGATGTATTCCTCGAAGGTGACTGGATAGTAGGTCACCGTCGTGAGACAGTCTTCGAGAGAACCATTCCCAGTCACCACATCGTCAAGCGTTTCGAGGAAGTGGAAGAATGTGAATCGCAGTTCATCATCCGGGTGCTCAGTTCGCTGGTGAGCGAGGTACAGTAACGCCTGGAAGTTCGGTTTGTCGCTCGGTGGATCAAGCGCCGACTGCTTTACAATCGAGTATGCTGACTTCTTTGAGCCACTCTTGTAGTCGAGGAGTCGGTTCGGGCTGTGAACGAGGTCGATCTTACCCTTCAACCCGAGATCAGTGTTCTCGAACCAGCGTTCGGTGTGCGACGCATCGATTTGGCGGTCGTAATACTCGGCGAAGAAGTTCTCTCCCCGACCACCGTCAGGCGTCACCAGGCCGTCATCGTGAGGCGGGTTTGCATCCAGGAATTCAACGATGGTCTGGAGACCAACGTGGTACTTGGTGAGTCGAACTTCCCGGTCGACGCCTCGGAGGAACGGGTCGACTTCGTCGAGAACGACTGCGGCTACATCGTCAAGTGTATCAGACGTGACGACATCCGGATGCGAGACATAGAACTCCGCGAAATCGTGAAACAGGTTCCCTTCCCTAAAGTGGTCCTTGTCCGGGTTGTCGACGAGTCGGCTGAAGAAGTAATCGCGGGGTGAGTTGACGTAGGAGTTCAGGCTCGACTGGCTGAGTGCAGTGACTTCCTCGGGGGAGACATCGAGTGGTTCTTTTTCGAATCCGTCCTGTGTCGTTCGAGACGCCCGTGAATGCTGCAGTGAGTCCAAGTCACTGAATCGGTCGAACTCCTCGTCGAACAGTTCCTCGAAGTATAGGCACGGGGTGACCGGCGTTCCACCGGCAGTGTCCTGCACGAGGTAGTACTGGTCGACACCGTTCTGCAGGAGAAGTTGGAATTGACGGATGTTGCGCTCGAACTCTTGATCTCGGTCGACCCACGGGCGACGAGGCGACGAATGTGTCCACCCTTCGTCGAGGCCGAGATAGAACACGACGGCGCGGTCGACGTGAGCGGCCGATTTTGCATCTGCCAATAGGACACCTTCGTTCTCCCGATCCACAGGCACTTCGTACGACTGCAGGTAGAACTCGAGACGGTCAACTGCCGGTTCGGTGACGGCGTCATCGAGGAGGCCGAGCGTCGCGAGTTCCTCTCTGAAGGCGTCGATAGAGGCGTCCGTGACTGCTTCGTATTCGTCGATAGCCTCCTCGAATGTGCGGGCACGAATCTCATCACGGAACTCAAGGAGCCAGTCTACTTCCGGGTGGTCAAGGTCGTAGAGACGCTTCTCGTCGTGCTCGATGTCGACGGGCATCCCGAGCTGGGTGAGGAGTGGTCGAACGTCGCCTACTCGCGTATCCCGGCCAGCGTGGGCACTTCGAAGGAGCTGTAGGAATGCACGGTGACGGGCATCGTCATTGAATCCCGGACCACCGTAATATGGAATCTCTGCAGCTTCCAGCGCCGACTCAATGAGCGAGGAATATTGGCTAGCTGCATCGAGGACGACAGCCACGTCGTCAGCGTTCTCCTGTGTAACTGTATCGAGGACCGCGTCGACGATTGCGGCCGGTGAGTCGAGGATGCGGAACGATGGATGGTCGAATGACTCCTCGGTGAACGGGTCGACCGTCTCGTAGTCTGGGGGAAGGATCGAGCGTTCGAGTTCGGTAAGCTGCTTGAAGCCGACGACAGCGACCGACGTGTCGGCTTCGATACTGTACTCAGTGAGACGGTTAGACGTCGTGTCCATCTCTGCGATACAGTCGACAGCAGTGTGCGTTGCCGTCGTCGCGAACTGCTCGTAGTCCAGAATAGCGTCAGCCGTCCCCTGATACTCCCAGCACTGGAGGATGTTCCCGACCGCATAGGACGTCTCCTTCCAGTTGAGATCAGTCGTCTGAATGATTTCGAGGAACGCGAGTCGATCCTCGGCCTGTTCTCGGCGTTGGGCAGCCAGGCGCCGTGGTGTGATCGCGAATGGCCCGAAGTGGGGTTGGTCAAGACGCCGGTTCAGGGCACTCGCCATCGGCGCATCCGGCACGAGCACAAGGTCGAAATCCTTGCATTCCTCGTAGAGAGAATCGATAGACTTCGCTCGTGTAATTGACACGGACTATCGGACTCAGGTGGATTGTAAATATGTACCGTTGGACTACACTTAGAAGAGGTGCTGGACAAGATTTTAATAAATCACCAGTTTCGCATTAGACCGAAGATTTCTCTCACATCATCCCGAGAACAATATCCAATCTCATCAAAAAGCTGGAAATAGTCGCTTGGGTCTATATTTCCAGTTTCAGCTGCAAGAACAAATGTTGCAAAGGCCGCAGAAGGGAGCAGCAAGACACCTTGGGATTCCGCGTCTGGTCCCGCGTGTTCTCCAAAGTCGGGAGTACCGATCGTCACTTTCCGAGATATTGATATCTTCCGAACGATATCTGTTGCATCATTAGCACCAACGACATCATTTTCGAGGTTCTGTTTAGATTTGCACTCTATGGCTATTTCG